>JANNRD010000413.1:0-13463 GCA_031401095.1 Acidobacteriota bacterium | reverse complement strand
ACCACGGGGACTGACGTTGATTGCGTCCTGAGCGGGACCGTCCTTGCCGTCCCTGCGGTTGCTCACGTCCTTTCCCTTATCGTCTGATATATCGCTCAGGATTGCTCTTTGCGGCGTCGAGGCAGCTTTGGCAGCAGAAATAGACAGTCCGGCCATAGAATCCGAACTTGAAGTCTTTGTTCACTGGCTCGCCGGTCACTGGGCAGGTAGAGACGCCGTCTCCTTTCCCAATAAACGTGCTCTCGTCTTTCGGCGTTTCACCAGGCAGATCGTGCTGTTTGTGCATGACTGACATGCCTTTGGCGGCAAACTCCGAGACGCCGGCCGCATGCGACTGAATCAGTTTGACGACATACGGATCGGACGAGGTTTCGACGACCTTCATGCCTTTTGCCGTTTGCGAGACTTCCATCTTGATCTTGTCAGCGTGCTTGAACAGCTCAACAAAAAGAGGGTCCCACTGCCGGATAGGCTGTTTCTTCGCCAGTCGCGTCTGCATCGCCCAGACGTGCTCGGTAATCAGTGCCTGCAGCTTCGGATCGTCCGATTCAGTAATGGTGGTCACTCCATTCTCGATCCTGCTGACGGAACGCTTGATTTTTGTGTGATCGTCGAACAAGGCGTGGATGGTCTTCATGTCCTGTTGCTGCGCGCCAGCCATGCCACCCATTCCTTGTCGCCCTCCCTGAGCCAATCCAGTCAGGGAGACCAGTTGAACAAGCAGTACGACAATCAATGCACTCGTGCGTCGTTTCATCTGCATCATAAAAACCTCATTTCTTATCAAACCACTTCCGGCGGTTCACCGGAAGTGCCGTCAAAAGCCTCCGCGGACTCGCTCACCGCTGCATTCGGCATCAACGCTTCCGCGGTTTCATGAGCTTTGCGTTCGCTCAGGTAATAGAGGATAGGCACCGTCACGCGTGACAGCAGGAGCGTAGCGACTTCGCCTGCCATGAGCGAGATCGCGAGGCCCTGAAAGATCGGATCGAAGAGAATAACCGTTGCGCCCACTACGACCGCTGCTGCTGTCAGCATCATCGGCCGAAATCTGACGGCGCCCGCATCGATCACCGCCTCCGCCAACGGCATTCCCTGCTTCAATCGGAGCTCGATAAAATCCACAAGAATGATCGAATTCCGGACAACTATTCCCGCGCCGGCGATAAAGCCGATCATGGAAGTCGCAGTAAAGAAGGCATTCAATATTCCGTGCGCGGGGAGAATGCCAACCAGCGAAAACGGAATCGCCGCCATGATCGCGAGCGGCGTCCTGAAAGACTGGAACCAGCCGACCACCAAAACGTAGATCAATACCAGCACTGCCCCAAATGCCAGGCCAAGGTCCCGAAAGACCTCATAGGTGATGTGCCATTCCCCGTCCCACTTCATGGCGTACTTGTCGGCGATGAAGGGCTGCGACGCGACATATCGTTCAAGGCTGTAGCCCTCCGGCAATCTTAACTTCTCAATGGCATCGTTCAGTGTGAGGATGGAGTAGACCGGGCTCTCCTCGCTTCCGGCGACGTCGCCGGTGACGTAGGTCACTGGCATGAGATTCTTGTGGTAGATGCTCTTCTCGGCGTTTTCTTCCTTGAGCTCGACAAGCTCGCTAAGGGCGACTAGATTGCCCCGGTCTCCCGCCACCTTGATCTGCCTCAAATCATCAAGGCTTGAACGCGCGACGCGCGGCAGGCGCAGAACGATGGGGAGGTCCTCCTTCTCAGACGGCTCGTGGGCCAAGCCGACCTGCAAACCATCGACCGCGATTTTTACTGTCGTCGCGATCTCGTGGGCGGAGACGCCGTTGAGCGCGGCCTTCTCCTTATTGATGACGAAAAGGTATTTCGTCTGATCTTCCTCGACATATGAGTCGACATCGACCACCCCCGGAGTCCGGTCGAAGATATCTCGGATGTCTTGCGCGATCTCGATCTGACGTTGGTAATCAGGACCATAGATCTCTGCCACGAGAGTCTGCAGCACTGGCGGCCCAGGGGGCACTTCGGAGATTTTGACGCGTGCCTTGTACTTCGCAGCGATCTGCTGAATGGCCGGGCGAATTCGCTTCGCGATGGCGTGGCTCTGGGCATCGCGGTCATCTTTCGAAACCAGATTGACCTGGATGTCGGCGACATTCGCGCCGTGCCGCAGGTAGTAATGCCGGACCAGCCCGTTGAAGTTGTACGGCGATGCGGTTCCAACGTACATCTGGTAGTTGACCACTTCGGGCACCGTCCGCATGGACTCACCGATCTCCCGCGTCAGGGCGGCGGTCTGTTCCAGTGTTGTGCCTTCAGGCGTGTCGATGATGATCTGAAACTCACTCTTGTTGTCGAATGGCAGCATCTTGACGCGGACCAGCTTCAACGCAAAGAGCGAGAGCGACGCAAGAAGAAGCACAACAACCGTTAGCAGGAATCCATTTCGCCAGCGCGGCACGCGAATCAAATTGCTCATCAACCGGCGGTAGAGCCTTGTCAGTCGGCCTTCCTCACTTTCGTCGTGCTCGCCGCCCTCACGGCCGAGACGGCGCTTGAGCAATCGCAGACTCGCCCAGGGTGTGACGATGAATGCCACGAGAAGTGAGAAGGTCATCGCCGCCGATGCGCCAACAGGTATCGGCTTCATGTACGGCCCCATCAATCCACCCACAAACGCCATCGGCAGAATCGCCGCAATCACGGCGAAGGTCGCGAGAATGGTTGGATTGCCGACCTCATCCACCGCTTCGACGGCGATCTGCGCAAGTGGACGGTCCTTGTTCTCGGGCATCCGGTAATGACGCGTCATGTTCTCGACGACAACGATCGCATCGTCCACGAGGATGCCAATCGAGAAGATGAGCGCAAAGAGCGTAATGCGGTTGAGCGTGTAGCCGTAGAGGTAGAAGACCGCCAGTGTCAGCGCGAGGGTCACGGGAATGGCAATCGAAACGATGCCTGATTCACGAATTCCCAGTGTCAACCAGATCAGCACGGCCACCGAGAAGATGGCGATCAGCATATGCAACAGCAGCTCATTCGACTTGTCGCTCGCCGTCTCACCGTAGTTGCGGGTCACCGTCACGGTCACGTCACCAGGAATCAGCGAGCCCTTCAGAAGTTCAATCTTCTCGATGACGCGATCGGCGATCTCAATCGCGTTCTTCCCTTTGCGCTTGGCGACGGAGATCGTGACGGCGGGCTGAACCTCAGTCGTCCCGCCGGACGCGGCTCCCTCGCCAAACATGACATAGTCATTGGGTTCTTCGGGCCCATCCTCGATCGTCGCCACATGACGCAGGTATATCGGCCGATTGTTGGAGACACCGACCACAACACGGCCGATCTCTTCAGCCGTGCGCAGGAAGCCGTCAGTCCCGACAAGGTACTCGCGGTTGCCCGTTGCAAATCTGCCGGATTGAAGCTGCTGGTTTGATCGTTCGAGGATTGGGATAAGCGTGGTCGGAGCGATATTGAAACCCGCCATGCGCGCCTCGTTGAGGGTGATCCGCATCTCCCGCCGCTGGCCACCAATGATCCTCACTTCCGAGACGTCGTTCAGTTCCTTGATCTGATCGTGGACCTGCGCCGCGATGCGTCTCAGAGAGAACGCATCGTAAGAGCTGCTCGATAGCGTCAGGGCCAGGATCGGCACGTCGTCAATCGAACGAGGCTTGATCAGAGGCCGGCTGGCACCGTTTGGAATCAGATCGAAGTTGGAGAGCATCTTCTGATTGAGCCGGACAATCGCGTCTTCTTCGTTCTGACCGACGTAGAAGCGGACGATAGCCATGACGCTTCCAGGCGATGTGGTCGAATAGACATACTCGACGCCAGGAACCTCCCAAAGGAGCTTCTCCATCGGCTTGGTGACCCGCTCCTCGACCTCTCTTACTGGAGCGCCCGGCATCTCGACAAAGACATCGATCATCGGGACGATGATCTGCGGCTCTTCCTCGCGCGGTAGCAGAACAACCGCCGCCAATCCAAGCAGGATTGATGCGACGACGATCAGCGGGGTCAGCTTCGAGGCAATAAAGGCTCGAGCGACCCTTCCAGCCAGACCGATTGCGGTGTCTTCACGCATAGAAAACCAGGCTCACTGGACTCGACTGCCGTCAATCACCCTGGAGACACCGCCAACCACGATCCGTTCGCCTTCGCTCAAACCCGAGAGAACTTCCATTCGGCCTGAAAATGTCTTGCCGGTTTTGACGTGGCGCAATCGCGCAACCGACGCGTCATCCACTACGAACACGCCGCTCAGTTGCCCGCGCTGGACGATGGCTTCATTGGAGACGGTCAGCGCCTGGCGCTGCCCACTTGCGAAACGCGCGGTGCCGTAGAGGCCGGAACGCAGCAGCGGTTCCCCGGGAATAGCGACCTTGACCGTGTAGCTTCGGCTCGAGGGATCGGACGTGGGCAGGATCTCGACAACCGTACCGCCGAACTCCTCGAGCGAGATTGACTCAATGCGGACGCGAACGGGGTCTTTAAGTTTGATCCTGCTGATCTGAGATTCTTCGACGGATGCTTCAAGGCGATAGTGAGCGACATCCTCAATTGTCAGGAGAGGCGCGCCTGGCGTAGTGGTTGCTCCGACCTCGATGTGCTTTACCGAGACGATGCCGGCTATGGGCGAGATGACACGGGCGAAACCCGCGTGAACTCGCGCGGCGGAGAGCTCGGCATTTGACTGATCGACCTGAGCCTGCACCTGCTTCTTTCTGGCAGAGAGCATCTGCAGCATCTTCTCAGCGCGCTCGGTTTCAGCTTCGGCCACCTCCTGTCTGGTCTTGACCTCGTCGAACTCTTGCGGGCTGACTGACTTTCGTTCGAGCAAAATCTGATACCGAGCAAGGGTTGACGTCGTCAACTGCTTGTTGGCCTCTGCGGCAGATTTGCCCGATCGTGCGACGTTGATCGACTCTTCGATCTCGGAGACACCATTCTCAGTCTGACGCAACGCAGCCTGAGCCCTTTGCAACTGTGCAGTGGCCTCGCGGTTGTCGATCTCGACCAGTGTTTGGCCGACCGTGACCTTGTCGCCCTCGCCGACGCGCAATGACGTCACCGTGCCCATGATCTGCGCCGAGAGGACGGTCAGGGTCTTCGTGCGGACCGTCCCAGTCGCCTCGTAGGATTCGTCGATCAACTCGCTGGTGACCTTCTCAATCCGGATTCCGGTGACGATGGGTGGCTTCGCTTCTGTCAGCTTTGGCTTGGTACCGCAGGCGGAGCCGATCAACCCGACGACGATGACGATGGCAAGTGTGATTCTCATTGGTTCAGGAGACGAAAGCTCGGACGTCGGTCAACCGGCCGGTCGAAAGCCTGACACTGGCGTAGCCGATGTAGTATTCGTAGCGTATCGACAACAGGCTCAACCGCGCGCGGGTTAGCGTCGTCTCGGAGCGTAGAACCTCTGTGATCGTGGTCAGACCTTCCTGATAGCGATCCTTGACGATTCGCAGTCCCTCGCTGGCTTGACTGATGATCCGTTCGGCGACCTTCAGGCGCTCTCTCGCAGAAACGTAATGCTGATAAGCGCGCACGACCTCGAGACTGATTTGATTGATCAGATGTTGCTGCTCGCTGGCTGCGAGACTGGCTGAAGCGCGGGCCTGTGCGATCCGGGCGTTGCGACCCGCGTCGAACAGATTGAACGTGACACTGACACCAATCAAGTAGTCTGTGCTGCCGTTGATCCAGTTGTTGCGGCTGGCGCCGGCAGTGCCGAGAAAGTCTACGCGCGGCAAGTACTCGTTGCGCGCGCCGCGCGCCTGCACCTCGCTTGAAGTGGCGATCAGCCCGGAGCGAATCAGATCCGGCCGGTTTTCAATTGCGAGCCCGATGAGCTCTTCCTGACGCCCGATCTCAAACTGTCGTTCCCTCAGGTCTCCATCGAGCTGGCGTCGTGTGTTCAAGGGTAGCCCGAGCGCCGTATTGAGGGCAGCCTCAGCAGTCATGACCTCGCTCTCCGTTTCAATCACCTGCTGCTGCGATTCCGCAAGCTGGACTTCCGCTGCAAGCTGGTCGGAGGCAACTGCGGTGCCGGCTTCAACGCGGTCGCGGCTCAGCTTGACGTCAGCTTCTGCCAGGCGAACCGCATCGCCGGCAACCAGCTTCTTCTCGAGCGCAAGCAGCAGGCCGTAGAAACCGCGCAACGTTTCGAAACGGACGTGTTGTTCAACCTGACTCGTTTGAGCGTCAGCTTGCTGCCTCGCCAGGCGTGCCCTCTTGATGCGAGTTGCTGCCTGCCACTGGTCAAAGAGCGGCGCCTTGACTGTCACACCGAATCGGAAGTTTGTCAGTGGGTCTGGGTTATTTAGCAAGGGAAGGCTGAAGTTCTGCGGGGTAAAGCGCGCCTGCTCAAGAAGCGAGCCAAAGACAAAGACCGGATTGTTGCCGTTGCTGAAGGTCTCGCTCACCTGGACCAGCGGCAGCCGCCCGGCGCGTGCTTCCGCGATTTGCGCTTCGGCAATCTCGCGACTCGAGGCCGACGCTCTCGTCAACGGGTTGGTGCGAAGTGCCAGTTCAACAGCCAGCGGCAGGGTCAACACTTCGCCTCCACCGGGCTGGCTGGTTGGCCTCTGACCTTGCGCCCAAACTGCCTGGGGCTGTGTCGAGAAGCAGACTGCCGCGACCAGCAGAGTGAGGCTGTCTCGACCCAAGCGGGGGAGGAGTTTCTTGATGCGGGTCATTGTTGTTCCCAAGTGCCAGGCCGGCTCGAGGCCGCGCATTCCCTCGCGCCAAGAAGGCGCAGAAAAGTCATCATTGGGCACCAGTTGGTGAAGGCAGACTGAACTAGATTGAGCGCGACGAATCCGGTCAGATAGAACCAGTTCGGGCTCTGGTACATGCCAAGCAGAAGGCTTGTCAGGACAAACGCCCCGGCGATCAATCGCAAGTATCTTTCGACAGTCATAAGGTACCCCCCTGCCTTGCCAGCAAATCAGAGATTAGCGATTGCCCGCTGCAGCTTCTCGTTGACTTGAGCGGCTGCAGCCTCGAGACTCGCGTTCCCGACGATGGACATCATCCTGACCGCGTCGATCGCGGCCACAACAGTTGCGCCATTCTCCTCATAAACGATCACATTGCATGGCAGGAGCAATCCCAATGCCAGTTCCTGTTCGAGCACTCTATGGGCGATCAGGGGATTACACGCACCAAGGATGACGTAGTTGCGGAAATCCACACTGAGCTTTTCCTTGAACTTTTCTCTAATGTTGATCTCAGTCAGCACTCCAAAACCCTCATCCTTGAGCGTTGCCTTGACCCGTTCAATCGCCTCCTCAAAAGGAAGCTCGATGGCCCGGCTGAAACCGTAGCCACCACCGCTCCCGACACGTTCCTCGTTCATTTTGCCCCTCCCCACAAAAAAAAAGAATCCGCTTGCACCACCAGATCTCCATCTGTATACTCTCGATGTAGCACACTATATAACCACATAGTCATATAGTCAAGAATAAAACGGAGTGATGCGAGAGATCATGAGAAAGCGACGGGCGATGTCGATGGAGGCGCTGCAACTGGTGGCGGCGCGATTCAAGGTGCTCTCCGATCCGACCCGGTTGCGTATTCTGCAACTGCTGACAGACGGAGAGACAAGCGTTTCAGTGCTCGCCGAGGCTGCCCAATCAACGCAGCCAAATGTCAGTAAGCACCTGAAAATCCTCCAGGAAACCGGGCTCCTCTCGCGCCGTCAGGACCGGAATACTGTCTTCTACTCAATCGCCGACCCGACCGTCTTCGAGCTCTGCGAGATCGTCTGCTCGAGTCTCGAAGAGCGCTTCACGACACACGCCCATGCCTTTTCTGGTAACCCGTCTGAGGCTGCCGCCAAGCGCCGCTCCTGAGTGACGCACTCTCTCAAACTTGCGCGGCGGTTCTGGCATCCTTCCGACGGACGCGTAGGACCGCGATCTTTGTTGAGTGATTGAACGGAGCCGGGTCCGTGACCTCCCCAGCGATGCGGGTCGTCGCGTAGCCAGCGAAGTCCTCTGGCACTGGAATCAACTCGTCGATCTCGAGATAGCCGTCCGCGCATAACCCCTGCAACGTCAGCATGTAATCCGCGCCGCTCAGAAAGAGCGCATTGTTGACAGCGACCAGCGAACCGCCGTCTGCGATCACTGGCCGTACCTTGTTGACGAGGCGGGCGTAGTTCCGCTCCATATCCACCATGCCTTTCTTCGTCGCCGCAAAGAGTGGTGGATCAAGCAGAACGCAATCAAACTGCTCTTTGGTCCGAATCAATTGGCTCACTTGTGGCCAGAAATCCCCGCTCCGAAAATCGGACTTACGGATGGGAAAGCCGTTCAACGTGTAAGAGGTCTTCGCCACATTGAGAAACGCGCGACTGAGATCCAGGTGGAGCACACGTGCGGCGCCCCCGGCGTGCGCCGCGACGCCGAGACTGCCCGTGTAGGCAAACGTATTCAGAACGCGCTGGCCGCCGAGATTCCGCAACGCCCACTCCCTAAGATTCCTCGTGTCCAGGTAAAGACTCGCATCGCGATTCAGCTGGAGGTTGATCGCATACCAGACGCCCTGTTCGCGGATTTTACGGGCCAGGCTGTCACCAACGATCAACGTCCCGTTGCGCTCCACAGCCTCAGGAGAGTTGCGCTTCTTGAGCAAGACCGAATCGATCCAGGGGAGCTGCGACCGGTAGAACCGCTGCGCAGCGTCAACCATATCCGGCGCTTCGGCATAATCGTGCAAGACGAGAGTGCTCGCGTAGATGTCAACGGCGAGCGTCGGGCATCCTTCAGTGAACCCATTGAAGAGACGAAATGCAACCTCGTGACGTGGATCGAAAAGCCCACCCCGCGCGGTCAACGCCCCATGCAGCAATCCCTCAAGTAATTCGAACATTTCGACGCCACCTCTCGATTCTGGATTGGGAGCGAGGAGCCAGAATCCAAAATCCAAACTGACCCCTGCCAATTGTCAACTGCAGTTGCGATCCCAAAGGCATGTGTTCACAATATGGCACGAGCGACAAATCACAACCCGCCGCTATCACGCTAGCTTGGACAATTGCATGTTGCAGCCTGGTGAACAAGCTCCGGTCTTCTCGCTGCCCGCTTTGGATCGGGATGGGAACTCGACTCCGCTCGCGCCCGATGGGCTTCCGAAGTTGTTGTTCTTCTTTGAGACCGATTGTCCGACTTGCCGTCTGACCATTCCCTACCTCAACCGGCTAGGCGACCTGCTCGGGCCTGAGCCGCCGGTGCTGCTCGGCATCTCGCAGGACAACGCAATCGCGACGCGTGAACTCGTCAGGCAGATGCAGATCCGCTTTCCGGTTCTCCTCGACGAAGAACTTCAGGTGACGCGGCAATACGACCCACTGGCTGTGCCGACGCTTTTTCTCGTTGACGGGGGGGGAACAATCACGCGGACACTAACCGCCTTCGATAAGTCAGAACTGAATGTGATTGCGGTTGACCTGTGCGCCCAGTTGAATCGCCCGCCAATTGTCCTGGCCGGAGAATTCGACGGCGTACCCCAGGCAAAACCGGGCTGCACGTCGCGGCATTTGGAGCCAAAGAACGAAGCTGAAGTGATCGCGGTCGCATCTCCGTTTGGTGAGCGGGGTCGGCAGGCTCAACGAATTGAGCTGCAGGACGGCTTAGACCCAATCGAGTACTGCCTCGAAGCCGGTTTCGATCCGTTGCCAGTTGTGCCCCCAACCAGCGCACGCGTCTCACGAATGCTGCGTACGGTGACGCTCCCAGAGGATGAGGTGATAGCCCTTGTACCGCCTAACTATGGTCAGGCGACGGTTGAGAAGATTGCCGCCAATGCAGTCATGGCAGGCTGCCAACCCGAGATGATGCGCGTCCTCATTCCGCTGGTGCGCGCTGCCTGCGATGAGCGTTTCAATCTGCATGGCGTGCAGGCGACGACGCATTTCGCGGCTCCGCTCGTGATCGTTAATGGACCAGTACGTCAGGAACTCGGCTTTGCCTGCCGCAGCAACGTCTTTAGCAATGTGGCACGCGCCAACAGCACTCTTGGACGCGCATTCCAATTGATCCTCACCAATCTTGGCGGCGCACGACCGGGCGAGATTGATATGTCGACTCTCGGCAATTCCGGCAAGTTCGCCTACTGCATCGCCGAAAACGAAGAGGCCAGTCCGTGGGCGCCTCTCCAGGTCGATCAGGGCTTCGATCGCACCCGGAGCACGCTCACGTTGTTTGCAGCGGAGCCTCCGCGCGGGGTGAGCGAACACAATGCGCGAAGTGGGCGCGGCGTGCTGAAAGCGATCTGTCACGCGCTGGCCACAATCTGGTCCTATCGCATATGCACGGCCTTTGAAGCGCTCGTCGTGCTCTGCCCCGAACACACCCGAACCCTCGAACGCGATGGCTTTACCAAAGACGACGTCCGCAATTTCCTCTTTGAGAACACAGGCATTCCTCAGCGTGCCTACGACGATGACGACGGTGAGGGCGTGCAGTATGTCTCGAGCTACGAGAAGGTGACGATCGACGGTGAGCCGTGTTTTCTCAAGTTCCGCGCGCCTCAACAGATCAAGCTTGTGGTTGCGGGCGGCACAGCGGGGAAGTTTTCTGCCGTCATAGGTAGCTGGGCTACCGGACCGCGCGGCAGCCAGATGGTGACGTATCCGATTGACTGAGTGAATACGAGGAGGACAGTAATGCCGATCACGCTCATCGATCCGCGCGCCGAGTCGACTCGCGAGCGACGCCAGGCTGCACCCCGGCTGGCGAGTCTCAAAGGCAAGACCATCGGGTTGCTCGATATCAGCAAACCGGGTGGTAGTTTCTTTCTCGATCATCTGGAAAGGTTGCTGACCGAGCGCGAGGGTGTAGCCGGAATCGTGCGTGCAACCAAGCCCACGTTCACCAAACCAGCACCTGACGAGATCATTGAGCGATTTGTCAACGTCAGGTGCGACGCAGTTATCGAAGCGCTTGCCGATTGAGGGTCATGCACAACGTGCAGTTTGCACGATGTCACCCGACTCGAGAACCTCGGCATCCCGGCGCTGGCAGTGGCAACGGACGAGTTTATGACCGCGGCGCGCGCGCAGGCGAGCGCATTGGGGCGACCTGACTATGACGCTGTCTACGTCGCCCATCCGATTCAGGACCAGACCAGGGCAGAGATCGAAGCGAGAGCAGAGGCAGTCGTCGATGAGATCTGCGCGCGGTTGACCAGTGGACCAACCTCATGATGACAACCCGCAGAACATTTCTGGCTTTGACCGGTTTGGCTTCTGGTGCCTTGACCATGGCGGAAGCGCCGGCGCGCGCAACTCCTCGTGATGATCTCGAAGAGCGCGCCTCGCACATTATTGAAGAGTACGACCGTCAGGGAATTCATCGCACCGGCACCGATGTCGACGCACGGTCTGCAAGGTGGCTGGCCGCGGAGCTGGAAAGATGTGGTCTCACCGCCCAACTCGAGGAGTTCACGCTCAACCGGGTTGAGCCACAGGTCTGCCGCGTTGTGAGCGGCGGCCGATCGATCGAAGGGTTGCCTGTTTTCGACGGTTCCTTTACCGGTGCAAGTGGCGTCAGCGGACGGCTGGGAGCGCTGGGCGGTACGGCCGAGATCGGGTTGATCGAATTGCCGCCGAACGCGGAATACTCGGTCGACTATGAACCGCTTCGGCGCGCCAGTCGTCAGCGCGCGATCATCGTCATGACGAAGGGGGGACGCGCCGGACTGTGTCCGATCAATGCCGGGAAGTTCCGCGAGCCATACGGTCCGCCGCTCTTGCAGGTCGGAAGCGAGCACTCGGAGTGGCTGAGGCGACAATCTGAGGCTGGGGCCGAAGCCGTTGTCATCGCTCACGTCAAACGCAAAGAGACGCCTGCATTGAACGTTGTCGCGACCCTCAAAGGTGGCAATGCGGAACTCGCCCCACTCGTCCTTATGACTCCACGCAGCGGATGGTGGCATGCCACCAGTGAACGCGGTGGAGGACTGGTTTGTTGGCTCGAGAGCCTGCGCGCGCTGGCCGCGAGCAAGCCCAGTCGAACAGTTCATTGCGTTGCATCGAGCGGTCACGAACTGGGGCATCTCGGCTTACAGCACTTTATTGAAAGGCGTCCAGAACTCGTCAGAGCCGCCCATGTCTGGCTGCATTTCGGGGCGAATATTGGTGCCCGGGGCGCGCCAAATCGGATCCAGACACCGGATGACGACTTGGAGCAACTCGCTGTAGGGGCAATGCAGGCGGCCGGCCTGACGGTGCAGGACAAAGCGCAACGCGGTACGGTCCCGTTTGGGGAAGCGGGCAACATTCACCGGCTTGGCGGGCGTTACGTGTCGTTGCTCTGTCCCGGCAGCCCGTTCTTTCATCATCCGGCGGATCGGTGGCCTGACACAGTGGATATCACCGCTGTCGCGCGATACGCCCGCGCGTTTGCCGGCCTTTCCGTCAAGCTTACGAGGTAGGACTGGTTCCCACTGACGCTCTAGCCCGACGTGCCGGGCGTACCAACTCTCATTGGAGAACAACGATGAAACGAAGAATCTTGATAGTGCCGCTTCTGACGCTCGTGGTGGCAATCGGGGGCCGGTCGCTGACCGCTCAGCAAGCGACCAATCCGTCTGCCGGCGAGTCCTTTCTTTCAGCGTCGGCGTCTTTCATCGGCCGTTCCGTGCAGATTCCGATGCGCGACGAGAAGTCCCTGGCGGCAGATGTCTATCTGCCGAAGAGTGGGGGCAAACATCCCGTCGTACTGATCCAGACGCCATACAACAAGAGTTTAATGAGAGGCGGCTTTGCTGGTCAGGGGAGATATGGTGCTCAATCGCTCTTCACCGATTCGAGTTACGCATTTGTGGTCGCCGACTGGCGGGGTAAGTTCGCTTCGCAGAATGCGCAGTTGCCCGGCACGCAACCGAATCTCGGCGCCGACGGCTTCGATACCATTGCGTGGATCGTCAAACAGGAATGGAGCAATGGCAAAGTCGCTACCTGGGGCCCGTCCGCCCTGGGTCGCGTGCAATACGAAACAGCGCGTGCCAATCCAGCAAATCTGATCTGTGCCGTGCCAATGGTTGCGGCTCTCAATCTCGACTACGAATCCTATTTCCCGGGGGGCGTCATCTGGGAGGAGTTCACGACGAGACTTGGTCAGATTGGCTTCGGAACGTCGATCTTCGATCAGCTCGCCGCGCGGCCGCTCAAGGACGAATACTGGCAGAAGACTGCACCAGCGACCTACATCAAGGGCGAAGACCTCCGCGTCCCGCTGCTCTTCATCGGTGGCTGGTATGACATCTACACAGACAAAGTGATCGAGGCGTTTCAAACCGCTCGCACGCAGGGCGGCGAGAAGGCACGCGCGCACAGCCGACTGATCATGGGTCCGTGGATACACGGAACGGATCAAATCAAGAACGGTCAACTTGAGTATCCGAGCGCCCAGTTTTACGGGATGAGGAAGGCAATGGCCTTTATTGATTACTGGGTCAAGGACG
>JANNRD010000412.1:0-4177 GCA_031401095.1 Acidobacteriota bacterium | reverse complement strand
TCAGAAAACATCCAGAGCCTCCCTCTTTACCGGAAGCCGTCTGGATCAACCCGCCCATTCTGCCGGGCGGCCTGCCGGACTCAGAGCCGGTGCTACACTAAATTCAAATGGTCGGTGTCTCAAAGTCGTTGACACGCGCCGCTCTCGAACGTCATCGGAGATCAACAGAGAGCGTCTTCTCCGCGCTCTTTGCTCCTGGTTGGGCGGTGACGTAATCGAAGCCTTGGTCTGCTATAGAACCCCTTAGCACCCAGTAAACGCGAGTCTGATAACCCAAACCGATCGGTCGCTGTGACATAATAAGTATTATCAGACGTAAGGGTTTGCGGTCGTCCGAGGTATTGGCTATCTATCCGACAGAGGCCTCCAGTGCCTTGAGCTCGTCCTTAACGACAAACATTAACCAACATCGGTCAAATTATTCATATTGACCATATTGCTGCTTGAAGATAGAGTCTCAAAGACGACTAACCTTCTATTTCGGGCTAGCCGCTTCTTTGATACGGCTGTGAATCTCTAATTTTGCGCCCTGGGAACCTTACAACGAGAGTTTTATGACTTCGCCGGCAAAAACGGCGCTGGCTCCCCCCCCCGGAAGCTGTAAAACTCGTTAACAAGGAGCACTAGATGAGAGCTTTCAAGTACAGCGCTTTGGGTTCGATACTAACCCTGATCCTGTTCTTTCAACCAACATCTTCCGCGGCCCGCAGGCAAGGTCCGTCTGCATCTGGACACGGCAACCTAACAGTGGACAATGGCGAACTCAGAACCTTCTCATTCAACGCAGTCACCGATGGGCGGGGCGATGTAACCGGACAGGCACAAGTAAAGAATCGAGACACTGACCAGAGCATACACTTGGCAATTGATTGTCTCGAGGTGGACGGAAACCGCGCGGTCGCAAGCGGCACCATCATACGGACTAACGGCGCAGACCAATTTCTAGGAAGGAGAGGGATTTTCGTGGTACAGGACAACGGTCAAGGACGGCGGACCGATCCGGACACCATCAGTCTGGTGGAGATATACTTCCCAGGAGAGCAACCAGGAGGAGTAGGTTGCCCGATCAATTACATTCCTTTCTACGGTGAAATGCCGGTCGAGGCAGGTAACATTCAAGTTAAACCCTAGCACTGCAGGTTTTCAGAAATCGAGGCGAAATCGAAGCCGCCTCGATTTCTGAGCCTGCTCAACAAACCGTGTTCGACTTCAGCCAGCCTTACCATTCTCCAACGGTGTGTCTCCCTCTGGTGCTGGCCGGTCGTAGGAACAGCAGCTGGTTCGTTGCTTCACTGTTACGCTTCGGCACTCAGACCACACATTTATGTTTGAGAATTCAGCAAGGAGAAAGTATCCGGTGGAAAACTCACTCACAGGTTTATCTCGAAGCTTTGCAGGAGCCATGAACTCTGCGCTCTGCGGCATCATCTGCCTCATCTGCTTTATCCATGCTCCTGGGCAGTCCCCTGCTCCCCCGCAAGCTCCTGCGGTGCTGGCCGAACTGGCAGTTCCAGCCGGATTTAAAGTCTCAGTCTTCGCGTCGGATGTCACCAACGCTAGGCTGATGGCCGTCAGTCCGGATGGCGTGCTATTCGTCGCGCGTCAATCAAAGGGCGATGTAGTTGCTTTGCCCGACCGCGATAAAGACGGCAAAGCTGACAAAACCGAAGTCGTTGTCAGCGGTCTGACTCGTCCACACAGCCTCGCGTTCCAGAAGGGCTATCTGTACATCGCAACCAACCCGGCGGTGGTGCGGGTCAAATACGCCAATGGTAAGGTTGAGGGGGCACCGGAAAAGTTCATCGACCTGCCGGTTTCAACGACCGCGCACTACACACGCACGATTGGTTTTGACAAGAGCGGCAAGCTCTACGTCGCTATCGGCTCTTCGTGCAATCTTTGTGAGGACGAAGACCCACGTCGCGCAACGATGATGGTCTACAACGCTGACGGTACTGGCGGACGTCCTTATGCCAGGGGCATGCGCAATGCGATCGGTTTTGACTGGGATCCGAAGACTGGCGTGCTCTGGGCTGACGACATGGGTGAAGACAAACACGGCGAAGAAAAACCTGGCGACGAAATCAATCGCATTGAAGACGGCAAGAATTATGGCTGGCCCTACTTCATTGAGAACAACACACCCAACCCAAATCTAACCGACGCCAAGAAAACGCTAAAGGCCTCTGATGCCACGCCACCGGCGTTCCTGCTGTCAGCGCACTTGTCGCCGATTGATCTGCGGTTCTACACTGGCAATAAATTTCCCGCAGCCTATCGTGGCGCGATGTTCGTGGCACTGCATGGCTCCAGCCCGACCGCACGCAAAGATAAGGCTGGCTATAAAGTTGTGCGGATCGTTTTCAAAGATGGCAAGCCGGCCGCGCAGGAAGACTTTGTGACGGGCTGGCTGAAGGACGGCCAGGCGAACAATGGTCGTCCGGCCGGGCTGATCACTGGCGCGGATGGCGCGTTGTACATCTCCGACGACAGCAAAGGATTCGTTTACCGAGTCACCTACGAGAAGAAATAGTGGACTTGCGGGCGATCTTCTCGGTTGGGTAATCAGCGAGAGAGAAAAGGAATCAGCTGCTTGGCGTTGTGGCGGGAACGACTTTCCTGCGAAACTCCTGAGTCTGAGCGACGAATCGCTGACAATTGTCTAGTTCAGCGGACTTCCAGGCCAGAGGCCATCCCAGTTCCTGAGCCATCAAGTCGGCTACACTTCCCCAGGCGCTGACGCCCTGATCCGCGCTAAAGCCAAGCAAACTACGTCGCCAGACAAAATCAGAAACTCGAACACACTGCTCCGTTCGCATCGCGAAGACCACTTGCGCTGCGATGTCTGGATAGCTTGCTCCCAGTCGATTCTGCAATCGCTCGTCCGAGTCGGCGAGCTTGATCACCTCACTTGCACGTGAGCCATAAAGGCGATTGAGGTGGGCGATAGTCTCATGACTGATCCCCGGTGTCGCGACGGGCAGCGAGAGTGTTTCCCGTGCGCCCGGCAACGGGAGAATCGCAGTTTGGCAAGACTGTCTTACCCTCAGCAAACGACACGCAATGTCTGTCACTTCCTCGGCCACCGCACGATATCCCGTCAGCTTCCCGCCAAGCACCGAGATCAGTCCTGGTATCCCGGTGCGTGAGCCGTCGACGACCTTATGCATGCGCGAAACCGATGACTCGGAACCCTCCTCCATAACTAAAGCGCGCACACCGGCATTGCTGAAGATGACCTGATCGTAGTCAATCGATGGCAGGAACGATCTTGTTGAGTCAATCAGATAGTCGACGTCTTCGGCGGTTGCACGCGCATCGACAGGATCATCAGTAAAGTCTGTGTCGGTCGTGCTGATCCAGCTGTAGCCCAACCACGGGATGGCGAAGAAAAGACGGCCGTCAATCGGTGAAAACAACACTACGGCCCGCTGGTTGATCGTTGAACAGGCAAGATGAACTCCTTTGGTAGTGCGAATGCGACGTGAGGTAGGCTTTGTCAGTTTTCCCGCAACGTGGTCAAACCAGGGCCCGGTCGCGTTGACCACTAGTCTGCCTCTGATCTCGATATCGATACCATCTGTACTCAATATGTTTCTCACCCGTACCCCGGTGACGGCGCTTCCCTGGCGGAGGGCGCCTGTCACTTCGGTGTAGTTCAGGGAACAGGCACCATGTTCGCGCGCGTCGACAATGTTCTCTATGCATAATCGCTCTGGTGAATCCGCCTGAGCGTCGTAATAGAGGGCGGCACCCTGGAGATCGGCTTCTCGCAAATGAGGCTCGATGGCTTTGACCTCTACGGAATTGAGAAAACGATGACGAGGGAGACTCTTATCCAGGCTCAGGAGATCGTAAAGCACCATGCCGGCCTTCATTCTCCAGCGATGGAAGAGGCTGCGACCATAGAACGGGACGAGGAATTCAAGAGGTTTAACCAAATGCGGTGCAATCCGTAGGAGCGTTTCGCGCTCCCGCAGATCCAGCCGAACCAAACGAAAGTCGAGCATCTCGAGATAGCGCAGACCACCGTGAATCAAACGGGTCGATCCGGCTGTGGTGCCTCCACCAAAATCATTCTTTTCGAAGAGGACCACCCTCAACCCGCGCAACGCTGCATCACGGGCAATCCCGGTCCCGATGATCCCGCCACCAATGATGATTAGATCGAATTCGC
>JANNRD010000411.1:0-4223 GCA_031401095.1 Acidobacteriota bacterium | reverse complement strand
GCTGTGTATAATGGCGCTCTTATCGGGGCGTAGCACAGCCTGGTAGTGCGCTCGGTTTGGGACCGAGAGGTCGGAGGTTCGAATCCTCTCGCCCCGATTTTTGCTTACTTCGACTTAGGGCCGCCTTAAGGCGGCCCCTTCGTCTTACACGGCCCCACCCACGGATATCGCCGCAACCTTGTCGAGAATGACGGGCTCGGGAGCCTCATCAATCTCGTGCCCGATCGGCCGTGAAGGAGAAAAATAGTGCGTATTCATCTGGTCAACCCGAGTGACGTAGCGTTCGGTGTTGGCGTCATCACGCCGCGATGGTTGTATGTGCTCGCGGCCGCTACACCACGGCAATACGGGAATCCCGTGATCGTCGATGAGACTCTTGAAGCCATTCGCCCCGAGCAGATACAACCCGGCGATGTGGTGGGCATCGGCATCCACACCGCCAACGCCTTGCGCGGTTTTGAGATTGGCCGTCTCGCACGAGAGCGCGGAGCGTTCGTTGTCTTTGGTGGCATTCATGCTTCCCTCTATCCCGACGAAGCGCAGGAGTTTGGCGCCGCGCACGCGGTCGTCAAGGGCGACGGCGACGTGATCTGGGCGACGGTGCTAGCCGACTGTGCAAACGGCGGACCGCAGCCGTTGTATGACGGGGGATTGTTGAGCGCGAGCCGTTTTCTGCCCGCCCGCTGGGACCTGCTTCCGCCGGATCGTTACATGTGGGCATCAGTCCAGACGGTGCGTGGCTGCCCGAAACACTGCTCGTTCTGTTCGGTCTGGCGAACTGACGGTCAGGAGCCGCGCCAGCGCTCAAGCGACGCAGTCATCGAGGAAATCGTGCAACTGCGACGACTGGGCTATCGTTTCATCGCCCTCGCCGACGACAACTTCTACCCGGTGACCCTCGGTGATATTGCCATGGCAGAACGCCAGAACAACACCACCCGAGTCAACGAACTGCGCGGTTTGCGCGCCGAGCGCTTCGAATTCATGGACCGCCTCGCGGAACTCCCTGCCGACACGATTCTCTTTACACAAATCACGATGGAGGCAGCCGAAGACCCTACTTTCCTGGACGCTATGCAGAGAGCTCGAATCAGGGGAGCGCTGGTCGGAATCGAGGCCGTGACGCCTGAGGGACTGAAATCGGTCTACAAGGATTTCAATCTCTCGGGGGAGAACCTCGTGCAGCGTCTCAAACTGTTCAAGAGCCACGGTGTCCACGTGCTAGGGTCTTTTATCTTCGGGCTCTCGACGGATCGCGCCGACACTTTTGAAGCCACAGCCAACCTTGCAAAGGAAGCTGAGCTGACCTTTGCTCAATTCGTCATGATGACCCCCTTTCCCGGGACAGTCGATTTCGAGCGGTGGGAGAAGAGTGCCAAGGGTAACCCGGAACGGATCGATGGGATTCCGGTGACGCGTTACTGGCTGATTCCCGGTCATAATCGCCCCAAGCTCTACATGCCTCACCCGAGCATGAGCGGAGAGGAGATTCGCATGCGCACCCAACAGGTCTGGGATAGCTATTATGCCTTCTCCGAGATTTGGAAGCGTGCGAACTGCGTGAAATCGCTGAAAGCCCGTCTCGCGTTCCTGTTTATCTCCAAACTGTATCGGCAAATGTACGCAAACACTGGCATCGCCACCGACAGCGCTCGCCGAAAGAGTGCGAACCGGTGGGCGCGGTACATGGGGTCCGTCTGCCTGCGGCTGTTCCGGGCTCGGCCCATGCCCAACCTGCAAGTTCCGCGACTGCTTGATCCAGTCCTGACAAATATTGGCGAGGCAGCAGCTCGGTAATTCTGGCCAGGCCTCGCGCCCAGCGTTGGAGAACAAAAAACCGCGTCCGCCGCTGATACCGTCAGGGTGTCGTGCGCGGAGTACGGCCGCGTGCTCGAGGTGGCGCCAGCAAAGGCGCTACCTTCTGCTCAAACTCCTCCTCGAAGAGAATCCCTCTGACGACCTCTCGAAGCATTCCCGCCCGGTCGATGATCACGGTCGCGGGCAGAACATCCTCCTTGTCGAACAGCTCCTTGGTCTCGGCCTCACCTGAGACAATCGGGTAATTGATCCTCAGCTGCCGGACAACTCTGCGAACGTCTGCAACCTCGTCCGGGGGATACGTAATGCCGATGATCCGAAGGCCCCGGTTTCGGTACTTCGCCTGCCATTTGACCAGGTCAGGCATCTCCGCCCGGCAAGGCGCGCACCATGTCGCCCAGAAGTTGAGCAGCACGACCTTTCCCCTGTAATCCGCAAGCCGCACCGTGCGCCCCTGAATGTCCTTGAGCGTCAATGCAGGTGCCCGTTGAGGTGCCAGTTGAGGCGCCGGTTGAGGCGCCGGTTGAGGAGAAGGACCGGCAGGCTGGCCCACCACCAGAACAGGGAGGGCGGCGAGAAGCGTTGCTGTAAAGACTGCTCGTCTCATTCTTCTTTCCTAGTACAAGAGTCTAACGCCGACCAGGACACTGAACTGCGTGCGGAGCACGAGCGGCCCGATATCGCGCACGACCGGAAGTTGAACGCTGCCCTCGATGACGAACCTCGGGTGAGCCGCGTACTGAATCCCGGGCGCGAGAAAGTACTCGGTTGAGCGACTTCCCGCGACCGGCGCGCCACCAACACGCCCGGTGCCGCGATGCACAAAGTTCGTCTCGAGGATGGCAAAGACCTCCCCGCCTGGTCTCGAGTATTTGAAGGGAAAGAGCACGTATTCAAGATCCGTGTTGATGCGAAGCTCGTGCCCCATGCGGAACCCATCTCGCTCGGAACGGAGGATGCCTTCCACATTCCCACCAAAGATGATCCTGCCTTTCGCCTGCGAGTAGCTGAGGTCGAGGTGCGGCGAGAGGCCGCCGCTGATTGGCGAGAGTTGCTGTCGGACGAATGCTGGCGCCTGAAGCTCCTGCTGATTCGGACCGTCCTTCTGGCCAGTCGGAAGCTCGAGGCCAATGCGAATGGCCGCCTGACGGTCGCCCCACGCCTCAACTTGCCTGAAAAAGCGATATTTTCCTGAGAGAGTGAGATTGCCTACCGCTCCGCTCTCGCCGGAAGTCGTCTTGTCCTTGAACAAGAGCCGTGTAATCGGAATTTCGGCCTCGAGCTGCAGCTTCGCCGTTGGCGTGTAAGAAAGGCCGAGCTGGAGAGTGTGACGATCAACTTCCAGGTCACCCAGTTTCTGTCGAGTGTAGACGTAGCGCGGCACGAATGCCCCGCCCCTGTACACCGTCAGACCCGGGCTCGTTGTTCGAATCGGTGCGACCGGCAGTGGCGAGCCGCTGATTGGCTCGCCGCTCGTAACCTCAATGCTTTCCGGTCTGCGTGACTCCTGTGCACTCTCGTTCCGAGTTGGTGCGGTTTTCATCGCTGGATGGGTTGAAATAACCTCACGCGCGTCATTCCCCTCGCCGATTGTCATCCAATCGCCCGTCACCTCAATCAGCGCATCCGATGCCCCGGCGGGAATCAAATTGCCGACACCCTCGCCTTCAAAGGTGAAGGGTTGACCTGACGCATCGGCGACAAGTCGCCATGCCTCCCCGTTGCGTTCGACCTTCCCTCTGACAGTGACATTCGCAGAGGCGAGCTTATATCCCGCCTTTTTGAGAGCTTCCTTCAACGCTGCAAAGGAAACCGGCCTGTCGGCCTTGGGCGTGAATACGCCGATGCCGTTCTTGATGTCAGTAATCTCGATTTCTTTCAGGGCAGGTGCGAAGTTTAGACGGCTCACGGCCTTCTGAATGTTGAACACTCAGTTGCCGCAGAGGTAGCCGTCAATCTTCATCTCAACGCGCTTTACCTGGGCGAACCCATTGCCTGCCGTGGCAAATAGAACGGCAGTGGCGCAAAGCACTGCTAGTGTGAGTCTCTTCATTGCATGATCCTCCCTGACTGCGATCCGCCCGCATCGAGCATTTGAGCGAGTGGGCACAGAAAACGCACCCCGCTCCTGACGGGCTAATGCGAGCGCACCGGCCCTCATGACACCCCAGCCGAAGTTGATTTCTAAACCAGGAAGACACCATGAAGGAGGCGCGTCCCTCCACGGTCGGGGAGTCGTGCCCAATGGTCCGGAAGACTGGTGGGTGGTGCGCACTCGAGAACGGGCCTCACCCCACCGAAGTTTGGTATGATGACTGGCCCCTCAGTTACCCGATCCAGGCGCCTCTGTACCTCAGCGGAATACTCTTCGAGGGAACAGCATGCATGAGGGTAGATTGAGCTGG
>JANNRD010000410.1:0-16803 GCA_031401095.1 Acidobacteriota bacterium | reverse complement strand
CTGGGACTGGTGCTCTACGAACTGTTTACAGGCAAGCGCGTCTATGAAGCGAAGAGCATCAACGAGTTGATGCAGCTTCACGAGAAGTCCACGCCACCGACGCCGTCGAGTTATGTGAAGGACATTGACCCGCTGGCAGAGCGTGTCATCCTGCGCTGTCTGGAAAAGGATCCGAAAGCGCGACCTGCTTCTGCGGTTCAGGTGGCACTGGCTTTGCCGGGCGGCGATCCATTGGCGGCGGCTTTGGCGATGGGTGAAACGCCTTCGCCGGAAATGGTCGCGGCGTCTGGTGAAAAGACCGGCTTACGACCAGGTCTCGCCATAGCGTGTCTGGCAGCGGTTGTTGCCGGACTCATGATCGTTGCTTTCCTGGGTAACAAAGTGAGTTGGCCGGCGCAGTTGCTCCATGAAAACTCGCCGGATGCGTTGGCACACAAGGCCCGCGACATCATCCGCCGGTTGGGCTACACTGCTCGGCCGACCGACAGCGCGTCCGGACTCAGCTACAACAGCGATTATCTGCGCTACCTTGAGCGGAATGAAAAGTCTGGTCATCGCTGGCATCAGATCACGAAGGCCCAACCAGCCGCCATTTATTTCTGGTATCGTGAAAGCCCACGGTATCTCGAGGTGTGGAGATGGAATAGCGGAGGATGGGTTTCGCAGACCGATCCGCCAATGGATGTTTCAGATATGGTGAACGTCAGCCTGGATCCGCTCGGACGCCTGCTCTCCTTCACAGCCGTGCCGCCGCAAGTAGACCCGGCTAGTGGTGCGCTACCCCCGCCTGACTGGACGGCGCTCTTCGCAGCGGCGGGGCTTGATCCGGCGAGCTTTTCTGTGACCGAACCGAAATGGACGCCGCTCACATTCTCCGATGCACGGGCAGCCTGGACGGGAGTCTATCCCGATCAACCGCAAATTCCCTTGCGCGTTGAAGCCGCCTCCTACCGTGGCAAGCCAGTCTCCTTTCAGCTCGTCGATTCCTGGAGCAGGCCTGAACGAATGCAGGACTTTCAGCAAAGCACGGGGCAACGTGTCGGTCTTGCGATTGTTCTGTGCATATTCTTCGCCATCCTGCTGGGTGCGGTATTATTGGCCCGGTACAATTTCCGTCACGGCCGCGGTGACCGTCGAGGCGCATTCAGGTTGGCGCTTTTTGTTTTTGCCGTCAGGATGCTCGCCTGGCTTTTCGGCGCAAGTCACGTTCCGACTTTTAATGAAGTGTTCATCTTCCTCTTTCTGGCTGTTGGGCAGGCGTTACTGTTCGCCGGCATCCTCTGGCTTCTTTACATCGCGCTCGAACCCTTGGTGCGGCGGCGCTGGCCAGACACGATCATCTCGTGGAGCCGAGCCCTCAGCGGCAAGCTGCGCGATCCGCTGCTGGGCCGCGATCTGCTCGTTGGTGCACTTTTCGGCATCGGTGTTTCTCTCGTTGACCAACTCCAGAACCTCGCCCGCGTTTGGTTTGACGAGATCCCGGAGGGAGGGGCTTTGGACCGCTTGCTCGGCGGTCGCTATCTGATCGCAGAAGGATTCTTGAATGGAATAAGTTTCGCGCTTTTCATTACGCTGTCCGTCTTTTCCCTGCTCTTTCTGCTGCGTGCCCTCACCGGCCGGCAATGGTTGGCGGCCGGAATATATCTCTTGATCTGGGTGGGTCAGGCTGGCTTTCTAGGCAATAATCCGGCGATTGACGCGCCATTCGCGCTCTTATTTCATGGGTTGAGTGTCATCGCCATGCTCCGCTTCGGCCTTGCGACGCTCGCTGTCAGCATTTTTCTTGGTGGCCTTTTGTACCCTACCCCATTTACGAGCGACTTTTCAGCCTGGTACGGGGGCAACATGCTCGCAGTCCTTCTTGTGGTGCTGGCGATCGCGGGCTACGCGTTCCACACGTCGCTCGGCGGGCAAAAGGTGTTCGCGGGTAGGCTGCTGGAAGATTGAAGGTGTGCCGCTTCCCAGGTGCTTTCGATCTTGCGATGAGTGACCCGAAACAGCAGAATCTCGTGATCGCGAAATGGTCTTCTCAACGAGGTGAATCTCTTATGAAAGCACTAGTCAGGCTTGGTAGTTATGTTGTTGCGACCACTGTGTTCGCTTCGTCTGTCTTGTTCGCGCAGGTTCTGGATCAAGCGAAGGTCGTAGCTGGCGCGGAACGTGCGGTCGAGAAAGCGGCCAAGTTGTCTCCGGCATCGTCGCCTGGATGTGCTGTTGGAGTCTCTCTTGGCGGCCGTTCGGTTTATCAACGGGCGTTCGGCATGGCGGAGATCGAGCACGGCATTCCAAATGCTCCACAAACAGTCTTTGAGTCCGGCTCGGTGGCAAAGCAGTTCACCGCAGCCGCGATCGTGCTGCTTTCATTAGATGGAAGGCTCGGACTGGACGATCCGGTCAGAAAGTACATTCCTGAACTGCCCGATTACGGCGCTCCGCTAACGATCCGGCATCTGCTCAACCACACGGGAGGTGTGCGTGACTGGGGTTCGGTCCTGGCACTTACCGGCTACGGCCGAGGACAACGCCTTATCAGCCAGGCGCTCGCGATGGATGTGATAACGCACCAGCGTTCGCTGGATTTCACGCCCGGTGCCGAGTACTCCTACTCCAACAGTGGCTACACGCTGCTTTCGACAATAGTCGAACGCGTCTCGAAACAGACCCTGCCCGCCTTCACCGAGGAGCGATTCTTTAAGCCGCTCGGGATGACGCATAGCTCCTGGCGGGACAACTATCAGCGGTTAGTGCCCGGCCGGGCGCAGGCCTACGAGGGACCGCTCAGCGGCCCCTGGCGTCTTTCCATGCCGTTCATGAATGTTTACGGCAATGGTGGAATGCTGACCACCGTTGGCGATTGGCTCAAATGGAATGCGATGCTCGATTCGCGTTCACTCGGAGCCCCGCTGGTCGAGGCCCTCGAAACGACCGGCGTCCTGAACGACGGCCGGAAGATAACGTACGCACTTGGCGTTGTCGTCACAAACGAGAATGGCGTACGTAAAGTTGCGCACGGCGGAAGTACGGCGGGTTATCAAACCTTCTTATCCAGATATCCCGATCTCCAACTCTCGGTGGCGGTGCTGTGTAATGGGGCGTCAAGGAGCGGTGCGACACTCGAGCGAGATGTCTTTATAGAGATAGCCGGACCTTTTGCTGCACCAACGCCACCGGAGACGATCGTCTTGAAGCCTGAGGAACTCCAGAAGTATGTCGCGCTGTTTCGTGACGAAAGGACGCACCAGCCGTTGCGGACGGTGGTGGAGAATGGGAGTTTGCGATGGGAAGGCCGTGGTGTGCTTCGGCCGCTTCGTGGCGGCACATTCCAAGGCGGGCCAGTCCGGTTGAAGTTCAATATGGGCGGGAACGGCAGGCCGATCTCAGTTGAGGTAGATGATGGTGAAGTGACTAATCGGCTCGTCGCCGCGGAGGCATGGTCACCGACACCGGACGAACTCAAATCATTTTCGGGAATATGGCATAGCGACGAGGCTGACGCTTCGTTCACGATCGTAGCCGAAGGTGGGCAGGCATTTCTGGTTCAGCGGCCGACGACACGGCTGATGCTGGTTCCACGATACAAAGATCATTTCACCGTCGTCGGCGCCGGGGATCAGGTAATCTGGTTCACACGCGACACCGGCAGCCGGATCACGAAGCTGCTCGTGGGTGCATCGCGGATGCGCGATATGCCCTTCGAGCGGGTTGACAGCAAATGACGCATAGAGTGGGACCGGCCGGCCGCCGCACTGACAGCAGGTGCAGCACGCGAAACGCAGGCGCGCATCCGGCTCTTCCAGGCCACTTCCGGGCTGTGGATACCTTGGCCCCTATCGCCCCTTGCAATTAGCCGCAACAAAAGGTTGCACATGGACGGCGGCGATGACAGTGGCGACGAGCACAAACAGCAGCTTGTCCTTTAGACGCTTCATTTGTTCACCTCCCACAAAAGCCGGCACGTACCCCTTATCCTGCGAGGCGCGTAATTCCCGGGATTTCGTCAAACCCCGCATCGAAGCTCATAATCTTGGAGATTCCGGCCGATTCCATGACGGCAACGTGTAACGCATCGCGCGCCGAGACACGCCGCGAGCCAAGCACGATATCCTTTGCGCGCTGTGTATGTCGTCGTTCAATAGGCAGCACCTCGTCTGCCACACCGAGCAGGGCATCAAATGCGGGCTGAATCGCATCACGACGGTCGATGGCGACGTATCGGTGCAGTATCTCCTGCAGGACTTCACAGCTTGTGACGAGCCGTTCACCGGCCGAAACTGCTAACACAATGAGATTGCGAGCGTCGACCTTGTGTGGATGGTCGGCACCAACAAGGTACATGGGAATGTTCGAATCAACGAAGATCATCAGGCTTACCCAGATACCCAGACTCGATTTCGCCGAGCATGATGTCGATGTCTGCTGTCGGAAATGAATGCTCCGTGGCCCGACGGACGACAGCGAGCTTCTTTCGTGCATCGCTCAGAGGTGATGTCCGCAGGGCAGTGCGCAGGGCGAGTCGAACCCACTCCGCAACTGTCAGGCGCGCGCGCCGGGCGACGTCACGAATCTCCTTGAACTCCACCTCATCCAGCAGAACCTGAAGACGCTTACTCATAGCGTGAGTATGATCGACTCATGCATATGAGTCAATCGAACTGCAGTTGACCCGTCGACCGTCGGGGAAACGGTTGAGACCGGGGCAAGATGTTCTAATCTCAGTGGCCACCATTGCCCTCACAATCGCACTTCTGTCTGGCGCTGGCATCACGCTGCACTTGCAAGCATTCGAAGCAACAAGGACAATCCCATCCTGGATGGCGCGAACGCAAAGTTTCCTCGTCTTCACCGAAGGAGCGCTTCATGATCCGTTCGACCGGGCTCGGCATCGTCTTCGGAGTATTACTAGCAGGCAACGCCCTTGGTCAGCAGACAATCGGCACCTGCGCCGTCCTGCCGGCCAATAACATCTGGAACACACCCATCGAAACTCTGCAGGTCCTGTCGAACTCCGGCGCCATGGTGAACACCATCGGAGCAAGCCGGGGCTTTCACGCAGACTTCGGAGCGGGCACCTTCAACGGCGGCACCATCGGCATTCCTTTCATCACTGTCTCGGGTTCTCAGACACGCTATCCTGCGACGTTCCTCTACGCGGACGAGAGCGATCCGGGACCATACGCGGTGCCGCTGAACGCGCCGATCGAGGGAGGCAGCAACTCGACCGGCGACCGCCACGCCATCGCGGTTGATACGGACAACTGCGTGCTCTACGAGTTGTACCGGGCGTTTCCGCAGTCGTCCAGTTGGAACGCGGATGCAGGCGCCATCTTCGACCTGAAGTCAAACGCCCTGCGCCCGGCAACGTGGACATCCGCCGACGCGGCGGGCCTGCCAATCGTACCTGGCCTGGTGACGTATGAAGAAGTTCAGAGCGGTGAGATCAGGCACGCCATCCGGTTTACGGTGCCACAGACGCGGCGCGAATACGTCTGGCCCGCGCGCCATTACGCATCGTCGCTGACCGGCACGCAATATCCGAGGATGGGCGAGCGCTTCAGGTTGAAGGCCAGCTTCAACGTCAGCACATACCCGTCAGACGTCCAGGTCATCCTCCGCGCCATGAAGAAGTACGGCATCATCCTCGCCGACAACGGCTCCGCCTGGTTCATCTCGGGCAAGCCTGATCCTCGCTGGAACGACGACAATCTCCATACGCTCGGGCAACTGCTCGGCACGAATTTCGAAGCCGTGGACGCGACGGCGCTGCGCATTTCGGAGGACTCCGGCGAGGCCATCCAGAGCAGCTATGAAGGTGACACTGCACCGCGCCCGTTCGGCAACGGTTCACTCAGCCTGGTGGACTGGGTTCAAACAGGGCGATTTGCCGCCGGGCTGGACTTGGCTTCGGCTGGCAGCGAATTCCAGCGGGCAGACTGTGCTCCACGAGACACGCGCGGCGACGGAGTGCTTTCGCTGGCTGATTGGGTGCAGGCCGGTCGATATGGAGCGAACCTCGATCCAGTCACGCCAACCGCCGGGCCGAGCAGCCCGACTACGCCCGTGGCGTCTCTCGGCGATCGTCTCACCGCGGGGAACAGCGGCCCGAACCGGGCATACAATCAGACGCGCTCTGTCACCATAGTTGCCTCTTTACTGGCGCGGACTCATCTGGCGAACGTCGTTGTCTGGATCGATTCCGACGGGATCGAGAATGCGATCGGCTTCAGTGTCTCGTTCGATCCTTCTCTGTGGGAGTTAGTAGACGCGAAGGCTGACCGTGATGCGATTGGCGCGACGCTCATCCTTAATAAATCGCAGGTAGAGACGGGCCGGCTCGGCGTAGCGCTGGCATTGGCGCCGGGGCGATCCTTAGTAGCTGGGTGGCGGCCCCTCGTGGATATGACATTTCGCCGCGCCGGACGATCGGCAGTGCGAGCCCCGAGAATCGAGCTTACTGACGATGGGCCAGTGCGGCGAGAGGTTGTTGACGTGTGGGGCAATTCAGTTCTTTTTGATTGGCGCTCATTCCGCAGGCCGTAGATGTTCGTAGTCCCGGCTTCAGCCGGCTGTCTCACGAGGCCGGAGCTTCGAGTGCATGCCGGCTGAAGCCGGGACTACGAGCGGAGCACCCCAGTTTGCTCCAGTAAGCAGCTGAGAGTAAGCTCCTCATCCTATGAATACTCGACGACAGTTCCTGCTGCGCGCACCTCTCGGCGTGCTCGTCGCGGCCACCGCGTGTCGCAATGAGCCGCCATCAACCAATTTGCAATCGACGCCGACGACGGCCGGCGCTCCGCCCACTTTCGGCACTGGGAAAGGCTCCGGCCCCGTCGTGACACCTGCGACCTTCGCTGAGGCGGAGAAGCTGATGCAAGTCACAATGACGCCCGAGGAACGCCAACAAGCCGCCGACTCATGGCGACAGTCGCTGGCACCGTACCTCGAGCGTCGCACTGGCCCGCGGAAAGTAGCAATCGAAGCGACTGATACTCCGGCCACACTCTGGAACCCGATGCTCTCGGGAATGGTGTTGTCATCATCACCCGATCGGTTCGTCCGGTCGAAGGCCGACGGAGTGCCACTACCGTCATCAGACGACGCCATCGCCTTCGCACCTGTGACGCAACTGTCGAGGTGGATCGAATCGCGGCGACTCACGTCCGAGCGACTTACGAATATCTATCTCAGTCGCATCGAGCGGTTGGATCCAAAGATTCGATCGATCATCACGCTGACCAGAGATCACGCGCTCACGCGCGCGAAGGCGGCCGACGCCGAGATTGCCGCTGGCAAATACCACGGTCCGCTGCACGGCATCCCTTATGGCGTGAAAGATCTACTCGACACGAAAGACATTCCAACAACATACGGCGCTGAACCATTCCGTAATCGTGTTCCCTCGGCGGACTCCGCGGTGGTGCGCAGGCTGAACGACGCCGGCGCGGTGATGTTGGCAAAGCTCTCGCTCGGCGCGCTTGCACTCAACGATATCTGGTTTGGCGGCCAGACGATGAACCCGTGGCTTGTGGAAGAGGGCGCCTCAGGATCGAGCGCCGGGCCCGGAGCGGCGACGGCAGCGGCCCTCGTGTCATTTTCTATCGGCAGCGAGACTGGCGGGAGCATCGTCAGCCCCGCCATGCGCTGTGGCGTAACTGGCATGCGCCCGACTTTCGGCCGCGTGCCGCGGACGGGCGCGATGACGCTCTGCTGGTCTCTCGACAAGCTCGGTCGCATGACACGAACGGTAGAAGACGCGATGCTCGTGCTTCGGGCGATCAGCGGGCCGGACGCGGGCGATGTGTCGAGCGTGATGAGCCGTTTGGATTTCGACTCGACGGCGCCCGTTGCGGGATTGAAGGTCGGCTACATTGCCCGGTGGATGAATGAGAGCCCAGCCACAGACGTCGACCGAGCGGCGATGGAGACGATCAAGAAGCTAAAAATGCAACTCAAAGAAGTGACGCTTCCCGATTGGCCCTATAGCTCACTGATGCCGATCCTGTTTGCTGAGGGCGCGGCATCGTTCGAGGAACTGGCGCTCAATCATGAACTCGGGTCACTCAAGGTACAGGTCAAGGATGCCTGGCCCAACTTATTCCGTGAGGCGCGATTTCTTTCCGCGGTGGATTTCGTGCAGGCCGATCGGTTCCGACGCAAAGTAGCGTTGGAAATGGCGCGCATCTTCAGAGAGGTCGACCTGCTGATCGTGCCATCGCTCCGCGACGAGCAGTTGACCATCACAAACTTTACCGGCCATCCGTCGCTCACGCTGCGCGCCGGGTTTGTGGAAGTGTCGGAAGCACGAAGTGACTGGGCGCCGGACCCGGCGAACCCGCTGCCGAAGTTCAATCCACCCCGTCGCGTGCCGCACGGGATCACAATTCTCGGCCGCCTATTCGATGACGGATTGGTCGGTCAGGTGGGACTGGCGCTCGAACGGGAGTTCGGCGTAGTGGGGGAAAGGCCGGCAGGGTTCTAGGGAGATGCAAATCGTTTGAGCCAGAGATCGCCAGCACATCAGTGTTGTCCAGTTTGAGCGAACGCGATTCGGTTCTTCCAGCGCGGACCCAGAAGGCGACGATTCGGTAATGCGAGACATTCTTGTCGGCCAATTAATTCTCTGTGGCAATTTCCGTTAATAAATATTCGCCTCCTGATTCGCGAGGATTGTTAGGTTTAGCTTCATTTCGAGTTCGAATGGGACGACGCGAAAGCGAAGCCTAACCTCAAGAAACACGGCGTCCGCTTTGCCGAAGCAATGAGCGTGTTCGTCGATCCGTTGGCGCGTATTTTCGACGACGACGACCACTCGGAAACTGAATTGCGCGACATCATCATCGGTTTCTCGACCAAGCCACGGTTGCTCGTGGTCGGCTTTACAGAACGGTCCGGACGGGTCAGACTGATTCACGCGCGTCGAGCCACCAAGGCTGAGCAGAAACGTCATGAAGAAAACGTCAAGCCGAAGTAGCAAGCCTCGGACCAAGGGCCTGAGAGCCGAGTACGAGTTCAACTACTCGCGCTCCCGGCCGAATCAGTTCGCTTCCCGGCTCGCTCCTCAGACAGTCGCTGTAGTGCTGGAGCCTGACGTGGCGCAGGTCTTTGACTCCTCGCGCGCGGTCAACAAGCTGCTGCGATCGGTCATCGCGGCCAATTCGGCGAACGAGTCTGCGCAACGTGGCTCTCGCCGAAAGGCGGGCTAACAGCGGCCTGGAGCCGACGGCGCTCAACAATCGTTTGCCTGTCGCGGCCGTTATCTGTCGCGGCTCAGGTCGAATACGTTAGATCGCCAAAAGACGGTGATGGTGATGCGGAAAGCGCGGAAGAGCGAATCCGGAGTCGATATCAGGCGAGTCGACAGGACTGACCTCAGCATCATCGGGGAAGCAGGCTACATTGTCGGCCGAGCGGTCGCCCGGGGTCGGCGGGTGGTGACGCTCGGTGACTTAGTCTTCTTCTCCACCGACACAGGGGATGCCTGGATGCTTGATCCGGCGGACAATTTTGCCTTGTGCCTGGCGCACGACGGCGATGCTCTTCCCCCAACATCATGAAGACGAAGGAACGGTTCGCGGTCGAGTGGACTCACTCGTACCGGCTCGATGGTGACATCATGATCGTCGTCAACCGCTCGGGTCGGTCGAGGGCGATACTCGGTTACCCGACGCGAGAGATTGATAGTGCGATTCGGAGGATGCAGTCCGTCGGTGGCCTGTGAGGCTGGCCGACCGTCCGTTGGACCTCTGGTTGGGTGGTAAGAACAGACCAAGACTCGCTATAGTTCGTCCATTCGCTTTGCGTGGGATGAGAAGAAAGCCGCAAGTGATCTTCAGTAATCATCGCATCTCGTTTGAGAAAGCTGCGACTGTTTTTTGGTGATCCCCTTTGGGATACTTTTCTGATCCTGATCATTCTTTGGAAGAGCACCGCTTCGTTATCATTGGTTCTTCGGAAACAGGTAAGATCCTTGTGGTGGCGCATGCGGACGATGGAGAACTACTTCGCATCATCAGCGCCCGTGAAGTGACATATAGAGAAAGACAATCTTATGAAGAAAGTTGAGTCAGATGAAGAGGACGATCTTCGGCCGGAGTATGATTTTTCTCAGATGAAGGACGGCGTGCGTAGCAAATATGTCGACCGGTACCGCGAGGGAACAAAGCCGGTGTTGCTCGATCCAGATGTGGCGGCAGCATTCCGTATGCGAGAGCCGTGAATGATGCCTTGCGCTTGTTGCTGCAGGAAAAACAGCCCCCCACCCGCGTTGAGTATGATCGCAGAGGCCCAACATCCGTTAGACCGCGATGAATTTGAAAGCAGCGCTGTTTATGCCAAGCGAACGATACCGGAGTCGTCGAGACATCGTATTAGTCTAACGGGTTATCGTCAATTGAGGCTCAGCTAGTGCCCTCAAAAAAGAAAGACTGGGTGCTCACCAGCGATGCACTTGATCGACTTCTGACTTTCCTGGATCACGATCGCGATCGTGCAGCGGAGAAGTACGAGGGTTTGCGTCAAATGCTGATCATGTTCTTTGATCGTCGGAGGGTTTCGAGTCCTGAGGATCAAACCGACGAAACAATAAATCGGGTAGCTCGAAGGCTCAGCGAGGGCGAAGAAATAACTGCCAGTCCTAACACCTACTTCTATGCCGTCGCGCGGAACGTGTGGCGAGAACTATTGGCGAAGCCAGAGCTGATCAGATCGTCTATTGATGAGCTGCCGCGAGCCAGATTGCCGGCTGATGATCCGGCCGCGCTGGGCGACGTCATGGCCGCGCGAGTCAAAAAGGAAAGAATGCTCGACTGCCTTGAGCAATGTCTTTCCGAACTCCCAGTTGACTCAAGTGAATTGCTCGTGAGTTATTACCGCGGTGACAAGAGTGCTAGGATCAAATCGCGAAAAGAACTTGCTGAGAGACTTGGAATTCCGCTTAACGCTCTGAGAATTCGTGCCTGCCGGCTGCGCGACAAACTCGAGCATTGCGTCAGAAACTGTCTTCAGAAGTTTTCTGAAGACTGACATGAAACCCATCCAGTCTTTTCTCACTACTTAATTGAGGGCGACGAGATCGTGTCTCAGGAAATACCACAAAACGAGCTGCTGATCCGATATTTCTTGGGCGAGTTGTCCGAGGGCGAGCAGACCCGACTGGAAGAGGAGTACTTTGCAAATCCGCAACTCTTTGCCGAGCTCCGGTCCCGCCGGGACGATCTTTTGGACTCCTACGCGCGCGGCGAACTCTCGCCAGCTGAACGGCAGCGGGTCGAAGAGTTCGCCAGAACATCGCCTCGCATGTGCGAACGAATCGAATTCGCACATTCGCTCCGGCAAGTCGTCGATTCCCGCGCGCCAGCCGAAGCGAAACAGACGCAACGGTCCATCCCACGTCGACGATCTCTGCTGGAACTCCTTAGAAGCTACCGGCAGCCGATCTTTGCCGCCGCGATTCTAGTGTTTATCATCGCCGGTTCCTGGTTTGTCATTCGATCAGTGCGCCAACAGCAAACTGTTGGACCGGACCGGGCAGACCTGAGCACGCCTTCTCTCCCCCCTCGCGTGACCAGCTCGCCCACGTCACAAGCGGGCACACCCCAGGTCCAGGCGCCCACCAGCAAACCAACTCCGGCGTCGAAACCGGTCGTCGCGTCATTTCTCCTTACGTCTGACCTGGTACGGGGATCGGGAGAAACGCAAACGCTGACGATCCAAAAAGAGGCCGCGATGATCCAGTTGCGACTGACTCTTGAGGGAAAGTCACATGGGCGTTATGCGGCCATGATCCGGACACCTGAGGGCGCGGAGATCTGGCGCCAAAGGCAGCTCCCGAGCCAGACGGGCAAGTCGGGCAGCGTGGTTGTTCTTTCGGTCCCAGCCAATCTCTTGAACAGCGATGATTATATCGTTCGACTCAATGGTGTAACCGAGGCCAAAGAGATCGTAAACGCGGGTAACTATTATTTCCGAGTTGTGAAGCGCTAGTTGACGGTGGTCAGCGGAGTAAATGAACGACACGAAGCTCGTCGAGCAAGAAGGGCAGCGAGAGCCATGACGATCAGCCATTGCACTGTTCCAGCCTGCGCGATTCTGCTCCTTGCCGCCCTGGCTCCAGCTCCAAAAAGCGCGGCACAAGCGGTGCACCTTGAGCCCGGAAAAAGGGTCGAGCTGAAGATCAGCGCGAGCGAGATTCAGACCTTCAGGATTTCAGTTAGCTCGGGTCAGTTCCTCCAATTGATGGGCAGAGCAGGCCCGGTCAACCTGACCCTTACCCTATACGCGCCGGATGGAACCAAGTTGCTCTCCTCACTTTCTGGCGGCTTGTGGTTCGAGCATCGGCTCGCTGTCGTGGCAAGAGCCTCCGGCGATTACCGTCTTGACGTGCAAGCTTCCGAATCCCCACGCTGGGCGAAAGGCAATTACCAACTTGGTGTGGGCGAGCTGAGCATTGCCGTCGACGCGGAGCAACGTCGGGCTGAAGCCGCGCGCCTCTTGATCGAGGCACGTGGACTATTGCGACAGGAACTTGGTTCTGAAGCTGCCAGTCGGCAGGCGGACACGATGTTCGAGGAGGCACGCGGTCTGTTTCATGCGACGGGTGATCTTCACGGTGAGTCACTCGCCCTCAATGAATTGGGATCGAACGCCGCGCTGGGGTTGCATCAGGAGCGAAGAGGGCTCGACTACCTCAATCAGGCACTGTCAAATTGGCGACTGCTCAGCGATCTTCAACACCAGGTTACTTCACTGAACACCCTGGCTTGGGTGGCGACTGAGGCCGGTCGAAATGAGGAGGCTCACGAACACCTCACGGAGGCCCTTTCTCTTGCGAGAAGTCTCGCTGATCCAAAAATGGTGATACTACTTCACTATAACTGGCCTTCAGACGTTTATAACCTGTTTTCAGAAGATCGCCTGGGAAGGATACTCGAGATACTTGCTATTGCAAGAAATGCAGCGCTGCCGGAGGAAGAAGCGGAGGCGCTTAACAACGTAGGTGTGGTTTATGGTGACTTTCAGGAGTATCAGCAGGCGATTGCCTACCATGTTCAGGCGCTGGAGATCTGGCGTAAGCTGAACCAACCCTCTGCCGAAGGAGGGCTACTTCACAATATCGGATTGACCTACTCGTATCTTGGCGATTATCGAAAGGCTATTGAGAATTACACGCAGGCGATGCCGCTGCTTCACGCGGCGGGGCAGCCGAATCCCGAGGCGAGATCGATCTACTTCACTGGCGAGGCCTACGAAAAGCTTGGCGAACCGGCCAATGCGGTTGAGGCGTACAACCAGATTGCCGGGATCAACCGTACCAGCAGAATCCCCATCATAAATCCATATTCAAAGTCAGTCGTTGGACTCGCGCGAATCGCCGCGTCACACGACCAACGCGAAAAAGCAATCAACTATTTGAATGAAGCACTCGGGCTGGCGTTGCGGTTTCCCCCACGACTCTCGTTGGCGAAGAGCGACTTGTACATTAGCGTCGGACTGGTTTTCGACAGCCTGAGAGAGCGTGACAAGGCCCTTGACGCGTACCAGAAATCGCTGGAGACTGCCCGCTCAATAAAGGCGCCCATCCAGGAAGCCAAGGCTCTTTTTCGAATCGGTGTGACGGAGCGCGATATGGGCCGTCTCGCTGACGCGCGGTCCCATGCGGTAGGCGTTATCGAGATTATCGAATCGCAGCGTACCAGAATTGGCGACCCCGACTTCCGTGCTTCTTACCTTTCAACAGTTCGCCAGCACTACGACCTGCTGACTGATATTCTGATGCGGCTCCATCGCGGAGAGCCGAACGCCGGACTGGATGCAGTCGCTCTGCAAAACAGCGAACGAGCACGTGCCCGCGTGCTCCTGGAGTTGTTGCGGGAGGCGCGAGCCGGAATCCGCCAGGGCGTCGACGGTCAACTACTCAATCGCGAAATGCGACTACGGAAAGCGTTGAATGCCCGGGCGCTAAAGCAGACGGATCTGCTCAGCGAGAAAGCGCCTCCCGAGCAACTTCGGGCGATTCGCGACGAGATCAGGCAGCTCAGTACAGAATACCAGCAAGTCCAGGCGGATATTCGAAAGGCAAGCCCACGCTACGCAGCCTTGACTCAACCAAAGCCGCTGACCGTGAAGGAGATTCGCGACGAAGTGCTCGACGCGGAAACCGCCCTCGTTGAGTACCAGCTCGGCGATGAGCGCAGTTATATGTGGGTAGTAACCAAGGACTCGCTGGCAGCCTTTGAACTACAGAAGCGCCCCGAGATAAACGCCGCCGCTCTTCGTGTCTACGAACTGCTGATCGCACGTGCACAGCATCCGAAGAATGAGACGTTGCAGCAGCGACGGGCTCGCATTGACGCGGCTGACGCAGAGTATCCGCTTGCTGCCAGGGCCCTGTCGCAGATGGTACTTCAGCCGGCGGCTGGCCAACTGGACAGAAAGAGACTGCTGATTGTTGCCGACGGGGCGCTGCAGTACGTGCCGTTTGCAGCTTTGCCGGGGCCTCAGGCACTGGGAGCAGGGGGCGGCGCTCAAGGATCAGGACGCGAGAGACGTCGGAGAAAAGCTGATCTTTTCCGTCTCCCGACGCCTGCTCCCCTGCCTCTGATTGCGGATCACGAGATCGTAATGCTGCCGTCTGCCTCAGTGTTGGCAATGCTACGTAGAGAAACCAGCGCACGGGTAACGCCTCGCAAAGCTGTCGCCGCGCTGGCCGATCCGGTCTTCGACAAGGATGATCCACGCGTCAAACCTGGGAGACAAGATAGCGAGAGACGATCCTTCGATCTTGAACGGACGCTGCGAGACTTCGACACGAGTTCAGAACCGCGGACGCTCTCTCGCCTCCCGTTTACTCGCCAGGAGGCGCAGCGAATTCGGTCGGCGGCGCCCAGTGGTTCAGTGCTCACTGCTACTGATTTCAAGGCGAGCCGCGCAACGGCACTCGACCCGCAGCTGTCTCAATACCGCGTGGTGCACTTCGCTACTCACGCACTTCTGAACGCTCAACGTCCGGAACTCTCGGGCATCGTGCTCTCGCTGGTTGATGAAAAGGGCGAAGCAATCGACGGGTTCCTGCGATTGAATGAAATCTATAATCTGAACCTGGCAGCGGATTTGGTCGTGCTGAGCGCATGCCAGACTGGCCTGGGCAAGGATGTGAACGGCGAAGGCCTTCTCGGTTTGACTCGTGGCTTCATGTACGCAGGCGCGTTGTGTGTGATGACAAGCCTGTGGAAGATCAACGACAGCGCCACCGCTGATATTATGGAGCGGTTCTATCGCGAGTTCCTCAACCGCGGCAAACCACCGTCAGCAGCCCTGCGCGAAGCACAACTTCAGATGTTACGACAGCAACAGTTCCAGGCTCCCTATTATTGGGCTGCTTTCGTCACGCAGGGAGAGTACAGGTAACATGCGACGCCAGTCCCCACCACAGTCGGTTGGTGAAACGTTATCCATCGGTCCTCACTAATAGTCAGATCGAATAGTCGGTAGCCGCGTCTGAAATATGCAGTCAAGCATTCAGCTACGGCTGCGCTGCGTAATTCGGACACCAGAAGGAGAACCTACAATGAAAGTCAACCTATCAACTCTTTCCGCAGCCGCGCGGCTGGTCGCCCTGGCAGCGACAGCCTTGATGATGTGTGTCAGCGCAAGGGCACAGAACGTCACCGGCATCCCTGTCACGAGCATCATTGACGGGAGTGGCGTGAATACCTCGCCCACTTTGCGCGTTCAAAGCGACCAACTAGGATCCTACACCAATTCAACTTCCAAAAAGTCAAAACTGCTGTCGCAGATTCAAAACGTCGGCGACTGGGAGCTGGACATGCTTAACTTCTCGTCCTCACCCCAACGCAAGGTGCTCGTCGACCTGCGCGCTCCTGTCGCTGGCAGTGGGCCAAATGGTAGCTCACCGACAGCGCCATTTGCTTACCAACTTGTTAGAGCGCGATTCATCAGCAAGTGCACCGATAACGGCCTTACGTATCAGGGAATGCAGCCAAACACCCTTTACTTTTGTCCGCTGGCGCTCGCGTTTGACGACGCCAACGGCGTCAGATACCGGCTGGCGAGCAATCCGCTGAACTTTGGCGAGACGAATTGGGTTCAGGTCACTTGCGTCAGCACGGACGCCAGCGCGAAGTGCAATCAGTGGAAGATCCAACCCGACATACAAGGCGTAACGAAGCTTCTAAAAGTCGCCACAAAACCCAACCAAAGCGATACGGACATGGGCGATTTCTATTTGTCGTTCACGATCCAGCTGACAAAGCCCTGATCGTTTTAGCCCAGGTTCGACAACCACTTCAAGATAGTTCTGACGGCCCGCGTCACGAGCCACGTTGCCGGAGGTCTGCATGTAACGGCTTTCCCCTATCCCTCGCTGGTCCCACATACCTCGGTCCACCAGGGGGATTGAGAAGTAACTCAATATCAAGCCTGCCGCGGCGGACCTGTTCCGTCGCGGCGTTCCATTGGAGCAAGTGGAACGGGCTCTCTTGCTCGGTCTCACCAGGAAGTACGTCTCGTCGCTGAACTCAACCGCGTCGGCGGGCATCTACAGCTTGCACTACTTCCTGCCACTGCTCGAGGAAGTTGCGGAGACTGAGGTCACTGGAGACTACTGGGAGTACTTGCGCAGCCGTCTGAGGAAACTTGACGCTGCCTGGCTTGATCAGCTGCGGCAATCCCCAACGCTTCCATCGGCATCAACCGTACATCCGAGGACGTGATCATTGGCAACGAACTCACTCACCCAATTCGCGGAAGTGGGGGGGGCGACCATTTTGGGGGCCCTGGCGGGGAAAA
>JANNRD010000409.1:0-3773 GCA_031401095.1 Acidobacteriota bacterium | reverse complement strand
GAGCCGGCACTCAATTTCGCTTGAGCGTCTTCGTGTGAGGCGTGCTTGACACCCTCGGTGGGCTATGTGATTCTCTCCTACTTTGGGATTTCCGCAGCAATGCGACCCCTCCTGCATGGACTGCATTGAGAGAGATGTGAGAACCACCGGAGGAATACAATTGAGGAGGCCAGTTTGAAGAGACAAGGAAGGTACCTTTTTACGTCCGAATCGGTGACGGAGGGGCACCCAGACAAGATTTGCGATCAGATATCTGACGCGATTCTGGATGAGGTTCTGCGCCAGGATCCGGCGGGCCGCGTGGCGTGCGAGACGATGGTCACCACCGGTCTGATTCTGGTCGGTGGAGAGATCACGACCACAGGATGGGTGGACTTCGTCAAGGTCGCGCGTCAGACGGTGCGCGAGATTGGTTATACGAGGGCGAAGTATGGATTTGACGCGGACACGTGCGGGGTTATTTCGGCTGTTGACTCGCAGTCGCCTGACATTGCGATGGGCGTGGACACGGGCGGAGCGGGTGACCAGGGGCTCATGTTCGGCTACGCGACGACCGAGACAAAGGAACTAATGCCGTTGCCGATTCAGATGGCGCACCAGTTGGTGCGGCGTTTGAGCGAGGCGCGGCGAGACCGCACTCTCGAGTATCTTCGTCCGGACGGGAAGTCTCAGGTGACTGTGGAGTATGACAATGGGCGTCCGGTGCGCGTTGACGCGGTGGTTATCTCCTCGCAGCACAGCCCGGATGTGGGGACGGACCAGTTGCGCGAGGAGATCATTGACGAGGTGATCAAGCCAACGATTCCGGAGCATTTGCTGGACAAAAACACGAAGTACTTCGTCAATCCGACTGGGCGTTTCGTGGTCGGAGGACCGCAGGGGGACACCGGCCTGACTGGGCGCAAGATCATTGTCGACACGTATGGTGGAGCTGCTCCTCATGGTGGTGGAGCGTTTTCGGGGAAGGATCCGACGAAGGTGGATCGGTCTGCGTGTTATATGGCGCGGTATATCGCGAAGAATGTCGTGGCGGCAGGTTTGGCTGAGCGCTGTCTGGTGCAACTGGCCTACGCGATTGGCGTGGCGGAACCGGTCTCGGTGTACGTGGACTGTTCTGGAACGGCAGTGATCGATGAGGATCGGTTATCTGAGATCGTGCGGGCGAACTTCCAATTGACTCCGAAGGGGATCATTGATTCGCTGAATTTGCGGCAACCGATTTATCGTCAGACGGCAGCGTTTGGCCATTTTGGCCGTAACGAGCCCGAGTTCACCTGGGAGCGTGTCGATCGCGCCGAAACCCTTCGCAAGGACGCCTTGATCTGAGGACTAGCGTCTGATAACGCAATTAAAAAAAGGGAAACAGCCTGGCAGGGGGCGTCAAGGAAAGGGAAATGGAGAGTGGAGACAAGACTGAAGTATGGTTATGAGGTTCGCGATCTGACTCTGGCTGAGGCAGGGAGGAAGCGTATCGAATGGGCAGAACGTGAGATGCCGGTATTGCGGCTGATACGCGAGCGGTTTGGCAAGGAGAGGCCACTCTCCGGCGTCAGACTCGCTGCCTGCGCGCATGTCACCACTGAAACCGCAAATCTCGTCCGGACGCTTTCGGCAGCCGGGGCCGAAACGGTCCTCATCGCCTCCAACCCGCTCAGCACCCAGGATGATGTCGCGGCTGCGCTGGTCGAGACCTACGGTATCTCGGTCTTTGCCATCAAGGGCGAGGATACGGCTACCTACAGTCGCCACGTCCGACAGGCCCTCGACTTTCTTCCTGAATTGATCATCGATGACGGGTCCGATGTGGTTGCGACCCTTGTTCAGGAAAGGCCTCAACAGGTGGCAAGTGTGTTTGGCTCCACCGAAGAGACGACCACCGGAATCAACCGCCTCCGCGCCATGTGGAAGGACGGGCGTCTGACGTTCCCAGCGATAGCAGTCAATGATGCTCAGACAAAGCACTTTTTTGACAATCGGTATGGAACGGGACAGAGCACCCTTGACGGCATCATCCGAGCGACCAATATCCTGCTCGCCGGGAAGACCATGGTGGTTGCAGGCTATGGCTGGTGTGGGAAAGGTGTTGCCATGCGAGCGCGCGGTCTTGGCTCAAATATCATCGTCACCGAGATCCACCCAATCAAGGCTCTCGAGGCCGTCATGGATGGCTTCCGCGTCATGCCGATGGCTGAGGCAGCCCGGTACGGTGACATTTTCGTTACGGTGACGGGTAGTTGCAATATCATAGATCGCCCCCATTTTGAAGTCATGAAGTCTGGAGCGATGGTCTGCAATTCAGGGCATTTTGACCTGGAGATCAACCTTGTCTGCCTTCGGGACATGTCAACCGGAGTCGACACTCTCCGGCCCTATGTCGAAGAGTACCAGCTCAAGAACGGTCGCAGCGTCATCGTTCTCGGCGAGGGCCGGCTGATCAACCTCGCAGCTGCGGAAGGCCATCCCGCCAGCGTCATGGACATGAGTTTCGCGAACCAGGCGCTTTCGGTTGAGTATCTAACCAAGAATCGCGGCAAGTTAGAGGCGCGAATTCATCTCTTACCAGAGGAAGTCGACTTAGAGATAGCGCGCCTGAAGCTGACGGCGATGAAGGTTGGAGTTGATGAACAGACTCCTGAACAGCTCGAGTACTACAATAGCTGGCAGTCAGGAACTTAATGGCCGTCTTGGGCTTGTGGAGGCGGGGAAGTGGCCCTAGTTAGTCAGTCTCCGTCCCCAGAGATAAGCTGCCAGCGCCCAGGAAGTGATGTGGGCGCCCCAAACGGCGATCGAGACTGGAAGGAGTGAGTTCTTGCCCGCGATCTCAAATGCCTGGGTGGCCAGCCAGAATAAGATGCTGATGACGACGCCGATCCCGACTCCGGCCAGCGTGTCTCGCCTCGATTGAAACCGCCTCGCCACCACCCAGGGCATGGCCAGAACAATCAACGTCAGACAACTAAAGGGATGGCCCAGCCTCCGCCAAAGATCGATCTGCTCCGAATAGGTCTCTCCGCCGATCCTTTTGAGCTGGCCGATATAAGAGTTGAGAGCCCCGAAGCTGAGCTTTGAGGATTCGTTTGTCGTGCGTTGAAAAATCTCAGCCCCTTCACCCAGGTCTACCACTAGAGAAGGGAGAAGACTCTCGGTCACGGAAGACGACGCCCCCCCCCCCCCGCTCCAGCGCCCGCCCGAGCTGGCCGGCCACCCCGGCGGTTCGACAAGGGCTGCCGCAGACAGGTACGTGACGGACTCGAGTAGCTGCGACCCCGCCTTAAGCTTGTAGACATGTGTTTTAAGCAGTTGCTTTTGATCCTCAGAGTACTGGAAACCGAAGACCTGATCGTGTCCGCCATAGACCCATCTTTGGCCGAGCGCAAATGCTGCCTGGTCAAGCTTCTTCCCCTTGATCTGGTGGTAACGAGTGTCCTGTTCGCGATTGGTATAGGGCAGCAGTGCGTCCGAGAGCGAGAAGAGAAGGATCGCGACGATGATCGCAAGAAGGGCGATCGGCACCGCGAGCCGGACCAGGCTCAGTCCGCTGGCTGAAAGGATGACCAACTGATTGGTTCTCGAGAGGATGAAATACGCGGTCAGCGTCGCAATCAGGAGCGCAAATGGCGCGGTGTAGTAGAGTATCTGCGGGGTCAGAAAGAGAAAATATGTGGCGATATACGCAATTCGCACCTGACTCCTCGCAATCGAGGGAATCAGGTCAAAGAGTGTAAAGACGAGAGTCGTCATGACCAGAACGGTCGCACCCAGAACAAATATCC
>JANNRD010000408.1:0-4160 GCA_031401095.1 Acidobacteriota bacterium | reverse complement strand
GGCCGCAACTGTCTGCGCGTCTCTGACCGGGGAGGTGTAGGTGCCGCTCGCGCTTCTCTCGCTCCCGATCCGATAGAGTTTCCCGAGATTCGAGGTCGCAAAGAAGAGACGCTCTCCCGCGCGCACAAACCGGGCCGTCTGCGCTTCGGAAGACTGGGCGAGCAGGAGGGGCTTCTGCCCGGAGACAATGCTGTAGATTCGTCCCTTCTGGCCCGTTCCAACGAGGGCCCTGCCGTCCTGGGTCAGGCCAAGGGCAAACGCGGTGGCATCCCTTGACTCCCAGATGGCCTCAGCAACACCATTCGCGTCGAGCCGATACAAAACGCTCTTTACCTGCCCGCTGGTCGCCGAGCTACCGGCGCCTGCGCCACTCGGGACTGGCGTGCCGGCGTCGACAACCTGAAGGTCGGAAAACGTCACCGTGGCACCATCGTCAGCCCCCGGCTGATTTGCCTGAGGTGTCGCTGGTGGGGCCGAGTTACCAGCCCCGCCGCCTGCCGAGTCGGCGAGTGCCAAGGCGAAGATCTCACCATTTGTCCCGAGCGCCAGTTCGCGGACTTCTCGCAGCGAAGAATCAAAGAGCGTAAAGACCTGACCGTCCGGTGAGACTCGCAGGATCAGGCCACCCGGGTCCGTGCCGACAAAGATATTGCCAAGCCCGTCCAGCTTGAGGGCCGTGACGTTGGTCTGCGTCGTGTTGACGAAGGTGGCGCCGGCACCATCCGGGTTGACGCGATAGATAACGCCCTTGTCCCCCGTGCCCACCAAGAGGCGCCCCTGCGCATCAAACGCCAGCGACCAGATGTACTTTGCCTTCGGATCGAAAAATACCTGCGCCTGACCACCCGGCCCTACCCGATACACTTTCCCATCAGGGGCAGTTCCAGCGTAAAGGTTGCCTTTCGAGTCCAGGGCGAGAGCCATGACATCGAGCTCTGTGGTCTTGAGGAGAAGTGTGCCATTACCTTGTGGATCAATCTTGAAGATGCGCCCCTCGTGTCCCGTTCCGAGATAGATATTGCCCGCAGTGTCGCTTACAGCAGACCAGACATATGCCTGTTTGGTGTCAAAAATCTCGGTCAAAGCCGGCGCCAAAGTGAGCGACCCGTTGTCCGCAATCGAGACTCCACGTGCATCGCCCTTCTCAATCTCAAATCGAGTATTGATACGCCAGAATGCCGGACCAACCGCCTGGACACTGGCCAGTAGCATGACGGCAAGGACAAGAGAACTGATCAATTGAAAAGTAGTTCGCATGCTTTATCCAATCCAACAGTGACGATTCTTCGTGCGGGCGCGACCTTCAACCTCCCAGCATCCTCGAAAAGCGAAAAGCACAAAGCGAGTCATCGTTTGTGCTTCAGGTAAGGTGGAGATTGGGCAATCGAAGAGAGGTTCGCGAGGGCCATTAGTTGACAACGTTGATGGTCAGCGTCCTCTGTCCTGAGATGACAAAATCTGCCGGGGGCAGTTCCTTCTCATAGATTAAAGCCGCCCGTGTCAGCGTGTACCCGCCCACGGTTCGCTCCGAACCCAGGGTCGCAAGGACGGACGGCGGAAGGTTGGGCAACTCCTCGTTGTTGATGACGACACCCGCCCCGACACGTTCGAGGCGAACATAAAGGCGATCGGTTTTGCGCAGCCGGTTCAGTTCGCGGACGAGGTGGCCAAGCGACTTGGGAGTGATCCCAGTGCGCGGTTCGCTCGCCTGCAGTAGACCGCCATCGCTGACGAGGACCTTCAACTCACCCAGGGGAGCGTCGCTGGGGACTTCGACAATGACTCGCTCGACGTACTCGCCACCGTTCTCCGTTCGCGCAAACGCCTGAAGTTCGAGCTTCTCACCACGTCTGACATCGGTGCGATTGATCCACAGACGGTCAAGCTGTCCCTTATTTCGTGCATCGACGGAGGTGATCTGGAGCGCCACCCTGTCGATGAGCAGATCGTTGAAACCGCTGTTGAGAAGCACGTTGACTGGTTGTGAGACGGCAAACGCGGCGGCCAATGGTGCATTCATCGAAGTCGCCAGTCGATTCTCAAAGGTCACATCGGGCTGTCCCTTGATCTGTACGAGACCGCGAACCTGCAGGGTCGAATCCCCGATCACACGCTCGGTCGAACTGATCGCCGAGAGCGTCGTCATTTGTATGAGAATTGGCGTCAGGAACCGATCCGAAACCATTTCAAAACGGTAGGTCTGCTTGCCTCCACGGCTTGTCCGAAGATCGATCTCGAATGGGATCATTCGCGGCGTCGATCCGAGTTCGCCATAGATCCCGGTCGACCTGTCCCCTTTGACAGCACCCACCATCTCACCCGGGATACTCAGTTTGAAAGACGTGGCTGAACTCGACATGACGGTCACAACCTCGCCCTCATTCATGGGAAAGTCGGAGATCCCAACCGAGAGAAAAGGATGGCCGAATGCGTAAACACGATTGCCATCGCGATAAGTGACCGTACCAGCGGCAGCAACTGAAAAGTCACCGCGGACGAGCGGGACCACCACGGTCGAGCCCGGCCGAAGCGTCTTCTCATCAAAAGGTTTGATCGGACCAATGGCGGCCGCCCCTCCAACACCAGCGACCGGAACAAGACCGAGAGCCTGAAACTGAGCGGCGAAGCGGGCAACAACTTCAGGCGCGACACCAGTCACCGAAAGAGGTGTCGCGATCGGCATGAGAACGGGAGCCGATCCCGGCGCGCTGACCGATTGCAGCCTCGATTTGGTGCCCCCACTGACGAACTGGACAAACTCGGCCGATTTCTCGTTGAAAGCGATCTCGGAAAAACTGACTGACCGGGGTTGATTTGCTCCCTTTTCCGAGCCCGGCTGTTTCTCGAAGATCTCGATCATCTGTTGAATCGGCGTGATTCCGGCGATCGGGTCCTTCGCAAACTGATATCCAAAGGCGACGGCGCCAAGGAGCTTGCCGTCAATGTAGACTGGACTTCCGCTCATCCCTTGGAAGACACCCGTGTGCTCAAGTTTTGCGCCAAGGAGTCGCGAAAGAATCGCGCTCTGTTGCGGGTTGGGAAAGCCTTTCAGGACCCCGAGGATCTCCACTTCAAATTGCTGGGGTTCGCTCCCCTCGAAGACCGTGTAGCCGATGGCCCGCATTCCCGGCCGCACCTGATCGACGGGAAAGAACTGGCCATTGCGACCCGGCCTGACGCCACCGGCCGAGTCCTGGGCGAATCCGGCTGAAACCGCAAGCGCAGTCAGAAGTGTAACCAACAGCAGCCTTCTCATTGAAGCCCCACCCCTTTGCCGCACAATCGGCACTTGATATCATCTGCCTATCGCTGGAACATCGCAGGGTCGCGATGATAGCACCCCACCTTGTTCATCGACAATGAATGCAACCTCAACATCCTAACACAGAGAGCTGACCACCGAGATGATCGCTGCAATTCAAGCCGGCGGAAGAAGCCGACGCATGGGTTGTGACAAGGCCTGGCTCGAGGTCGAAGGGAAACCGCTCATTGCGAGAGTCCTTGCCGCAGCCCGTCCAGTCGCCGACCGGCTCGTCATCGTCATCAACGGTTCGAGTCCAAACCTCCAAGCCTACCGCGCTCTCGCACAGCACTGGGACGCGGAGTTGAGGGCCGACATCCATACGGGCCACGGGTCTGGCCTGGGGCCGCTTGCCGGAATCGAGGCTTCCCTCCTCGGTTGTCGTGACGATGAGGCTGCCATGATTCTGGCTTGTGACCTCCCGTATGTCTCCTCTGAGTTCCTTGGGGTTTTGCGCCGACGCCACGAAGAAGAGCAACCCTCAATCACGGTCCCGGTAGACCAGAACGGTCGCCTGCAGCCACTGGCGGCGATTTATTCCCGGAGCTGTCTGCGGACAGTTGAAGAACAGTTGGCCGGTGGTCGATTGCGCGTCGACCTCCTCTTCGATCTCGTTCCGACACATCGTCTGTTCAGCAGGGAGTACGGCCATCTTGCCGGCGCCGACCGATTCTTTCTTAATCTCAATACGCCAGACGACCTCGAGCGAGCCAGCGGGTCAAACCGAGTCCCCTGACCTCAGCGAGGGGTATCCGAGCGGTTGGCGGGGGCGGTTGGCGGGGGCGGTTGGCGGGAGCGGTCTCCGCCTTGCTCTACCCTGGTGCTTCCAAGACCCCCGTGCTGCTGGCGCTTGCGCTGT
>JANNRD010000407.1:0-3868 GCA_031401095.1 Acidobacteriota bacterium | reverse complement strand
GATGCGTCGTCAGTCGGTCAGGACTTGCGCAGTCGGTCGCTGGAGAGCAGGAAAGTTAGTAACCCGTGAGAAGCCGCTCTGGTCAATGAGTGCCGATTGCGTGAGTTTGGGGACCGTTCCCGACACCTCCCGCCAGCTTCGCACATTTTCGCAAAGGACAATTTCATGTCAGTGAAACTCTACGTCGGGAATCTCCCTTTCTCTGCTACCGACCAGGACCTGGAGGGGCTCTTTGCCCAGGCGGGTCAGGTGGAGTCGGTCAGTGTTATCAGCGACCGTGATACGGGCCGTTCACGCGGGTTTGGCTTTGTCGAGATGGAATCACAGGAAGGCGCTGAAGCTGCGATCGCGCAACTTAATGGTCACGAGATGGATGGACGCGCGATCGTCGTCAACGAGGCGCGGCCAAGAGAAGATCGTGGTGGCGGTGGTGGTGGTGGCCGGCCACGCAGCGGCGGCTTCGGTGGTGGTGGTGGTGGTGGTCGTGGCGGCCGCAGTGGCGGCGGTGGTGGGGGCTTCGGCGGCGGTGGCGGCGGTGGCTTTGGCGGCGGTGGCGGCGGTGGCGGTGGTCGCGGTGGCAATCGCTGGTAATGAAGTGGGAGTGAGGAGGGAGCCGTCACCCGGTCCTTATCGATTCGGCCAGGCCGATCAAGCCGAAATAGCACCAATAAGGAGACCCGTGGAACCGGCTCCCTCACCTCCCGACTCGTGACAATGAACCACTCTCAATGAACTACTCTGAAATCGTCGAGGCAGAAGGCCACCTCGTTGACTCCCAAATCCTCTCCAAAGTCTTTGATCGCGTCATCGAGTGCGGCTCGGCATTCGAGGTAGTTGACTTCAAGCTGGGTCGAACAAACGAAGAGTTCTCTCATCTCCACCTCCGCATCGTTTCTCCCTCAACGGAGATCCTCAAAAGGACCCTCGAAGAGCTCGTCGAGCTCGGCTGCTATCAGACCGAGATCGCGGACGTCACTCTCAGACCGGCTCCAGCGGATCACGTAGTCGCCGACAGTTTCTACTCGACGACCAACCACCGGACCGCAATTCGCTATCATGGCTCCTGGCTGGAAGTCGAGAAGCAGCGCATGGACGCTGTCATTGTGGTTGAAGGTGATCGCGCGACTTGTCGTAAGCTGCGAGACGTGCGCCAGGGAGAGATGGTCGTCTGCGGTGCGTCCGGAGTCCGCATCCAGCCTGAGTTCAAGGAACGCGACCGGCTCGGCTTTGCCTTTATGGCGAACGATATTTCCTCTGAGCGCCGCGCCGAATCGGCGGTTCGCAAGATCGCGGAGCTCATGCGTCAGGTGAAGGCGGAAGGTGGCCGGATCATTTTTGTCGCCGGACCGGTCGTCATTCATACAGGCGGGACGGCAGCATTCAGCGAGATCATCCGCAAGGGGTATGTCGACGCGCTTCTGGCGGGCAACGCGATCGCGGTCCACGATATCGAGCATGCTCTTTTCGGCACGTCTCTTGGTGTCGATCTCGAGAGCGGCATTCCCATCGAAGAAGGGCACAAGAACCACATGCGGGCGATTAACATCATCAATCGCTGCGGTTCAATCCAGGCGGCTGTCGAGCAAGGAGTCCTTCGCTCCGGTGTCATGTACGAGTGTGTGCAGAATCGTGTCCCGTTTGTTCTCGCGGGGTCGATCCGCGACGATGGCCCGTTACCGGATACTGAGATGGATCTGATCAAAGCACAGGAGAACTACGCGGGTCTGCTCATCGATGCGAAGATGGTCATCTGCCTGTCATCCATGCTTCATTCGATCGGCGTCGGGAATATGCTGCCGTCCTGGGTGAGAATGGTCTGCGTCGATATCAACCCAGCCGTCGTCACCAAACTCTCAGACAGGGGATCACAGCAAACCGTCGGCCTCGTGACAGATGTCGGAACCTTCCTCAATCTCCTCGCACAGCAGCTCTGGACCTAGGGATTTTAGATTTTGGATTGGGGGATTGTGGACTCGGAACTCTGGATTCCCCCTCCTCAATCCAAAATCCCTAAGCCCATTCTTCGCCGTCAGTGAAGACTTCCTTTTTCCAGATCGGCACGGTCTGTTTGAGTTGATCGATCGCAAAGCGGCACGCCTCGAACGCGACAGCGCGGTGTGGAGATGTAACCGTGATGACGACGCTTGACTCAGACACCTTAAGCTCGCCAAAGCGATGAATGATGCCGATGCGCAGAACTTCCGGCCAGCGCTCGTGAACCTCATCCGCAAGACGCCGCATCTCTTTGAGCGCCATCGGGACGTAGGCCTCGTACTGCAGCTTGACCACTCTCCGACCTTTGGTCTGGTCGCGAACCACTCCATCAAACGTCACGATCGCGCCGGCTCCACCGCCCAACAACCGTAACTCGAGTCCAGCTTTGTCGATCGGCTCGCGGGTGATTTCGAACACATCCTCATCTCCGCTGCCCCCGGAAACAGGTGGGAAGATGGCGAGCGTCTGACCGTCGAGAACCTCCTGATCGGGTTGCACGTGCTCCTCGTTGACGGCAAAAAGAGCACTCCGTCGGAATGGTTCGAGAGACGGAAAGAGCCGTGCCACCTCTGCGAAGACGCGAGCGACCGTGGTTGGCGCTTCGACGTCAAGCGCTAACTGGCCAGTACCCGCCACCTCGCGGCATGCACCGAAGAGGAGCACTTGAATAGTCATGGGAAACCAACCGTCATTCACCGATCGCCGAGAGAGAGCCGCCGACAACGGCAACCTCGCCCGCCGGCACCAGCTTCTCGTCTCGACCGGAGAAACGGAGCGCCTCGATGAGGAAGCTTTCGAAGAGCAGCCGGCCGTCCCGGCTCTCGTTACGATGATCCCAGTACTTGTCGTACTGCCAGTCCTGGAATGACTTCTCCAGGTGAAATTGAACGCTATAGATCAACTGCCGATGATCGCGCTTGACCATCATCTGAACTTCGGTAAGGTAGCCGCGGGCGAGATGCTTGAATCCCATCGGAAGTCGGTCGAGTTGCAACCCGTGATTCTGCCAGATGCGCAGCAAATGCCGCCGCTGCGTGTACTTCTGCCACCGGTGGTCAGGCTGGTCAACGAGGTCGCGAAAGATCGGATCGTGAGGATCGGTGATCTTGACGAACCTGTATTGATATTCGACAAGGCGATTTGTTCGACGATCGCGAGGCAACTTCCGGTCGAGCGTGACGATCGTCGTCCCGAACGCTTGACCAACCAGTTGATGACCACCACAGATCGCCAGCACCGGGACTCGAGTCTGCCTGATGAACTGATTGAAGCTCTCGATAAGGTCTTCGTGGTAAAGGTCGAAATCCCGAAATGTGCCGCTCAGCACGATCGCATCTGCAGCGAAATCCCTGACGAGGGACTCATTCAGCTCTGAGAGATGAATGACCCTGACAACAGGCTGTCGAATCAACCGGCGAACGTTGCTCTCAATATTCGCCATCGCCAGCGATGCGATAAAGCGTTCTTGACGGAGCCAGCGCCCCTCATGAAAGTCCGGCTCACGTCTCGCCACGTCCGAGAGGTCGCTCTCGTGCTTGAGCAGACAATCCACCAGCACAACACGCATGGACTCGATCCGCGGTCGGATCAACTCATAGACGCAAAACCGATTATTATTCTCTCCCGCTTCACTCATATGCACTCTCAAACGAAGACCGAGGTGAGTCTACTATAGGTCCGAGCGCCTTGTGTAGATCGGAATGGGCTGGTGCGACGCCCGCGAAACGGGGACCGCAGACAAGCACAGCTCAACAACCAGAGAGACCAACAACCACAGAGGCTCAGAGACACAGAGAGAGCACCGAGAAAACCACCTGGGCTTGTCGAGGTCTATTCACCTTTCCATTTCTTCTCTGTGCTGTACTCTGTGTCT
>JANNRD010000406.1:0-5339 GCA_031401095.1 Acidobacteriota bacterium | reverse complement strand
GTCATCAGGTGTCCTCGGCAGCGATTCGACCTGCAGTATCTCGTCACCGATGAGGACGTAGTCGTTAGGGCTCAGACCGCTCCAGTTGAGGATGCGGATGCCCCGTCGCCCCGAATCGGGATCGCTGAGCGTGATTGAGGTCTCGAACAGGCATCGCAGCCGAGCCCGTGGGACGGGTTCTCCTTTCAAGTCCAACACCTCGATCAGTGAATCGAGCGGCGAGCCGAACCGCTGGGCTTCGACTTCGATCACAAGCCGCTGACCCCTCCGCGCACTGAACCGATAGAAGTCGGCCGAGGGCGCGTTGCCGCTCCTCTCGCCCTGCAGCTTTCCGCCCTGGATCCTTCCGCCCTGGATCCTTCCGTTTGCCGTCATCGGTATGGAAACCGACTGCGGTTGAGTCTGTGAGCTGCCTCCGACCTCCATCAGTTCCGGATATCTTCCAACTCCAAGCCGAACAGTATTGAGACTGCGGCCCTGTTCGGTCGAGACCGTGAAAGGCAACGTTCTGAGCGGGGTTCCTTCGGGTGCGCGGACCGAGGCCCGGCTTTGCCCTAGGTTGTATCCCGAGAGGGTGATGTCGCTGGTCGTTGCTTCGCGGACTCCGAGAGGGAAGACTCCAAGGAGATAGGGAAAATCGCCGATATTCAGTCGATAGCCGAACTGCCCGGCTCGTCCATCGCGTTCAAAGTCTTCGATGCGCAGAACGAACTCGCCATCTTCAGTGAACTTGTATGCGAGTAACGAATCACGACGACCATCAAAGTCATTATTGAAGGCCAGCTTCAGGCCTCGATGATCGAAGAGCGTGAGGACCGCGTCAATCCTGGATCCGACTGGAGCGGCGACCACCTCAAAGATGACTTCCTGCCCCACCTTTGCCGAGAATCTGAAGAAGTCCGTATCTCCTTTGCGGTTGATGTCGCCGACGATTGTTGTCCGGGGCATAACCGGTTGCGCTGATGCTGGCGCATCATTCGGCTCTCGTTCGACCGTTTCAGGGAGGGAGCCAATGTAAATACGGCCAAGGTTCGTCGTGCCAAACGCGGTCTTGACGCGAAAGCCGTAGATGCCTGCTGGAGCTGCCGGGTCAATCAATGCTTCGACGGTCAGACGGTTGCGCGTCACCTTGTCGACGATGAGCGCGCCAGTCTGACCCTCTGCGAGCTTTGGTCTATCGCGCATCTGCTCGGTGTTGAGAACAACCCGTGAGGTAATGCCGGGCTTTGTCCAGATGATCTCGCGGCCGCCGGTGAGGTTAAAGCCTTCAATCACAAAGACAGTCGATGTCCCACTGACTGCACCCATGGGCGAGATAGAGGTGACATAGGGCTGCGCTTCCTGCGCGTTGACGACGATCGATGCCAACGCGAGGGCGGAGATGACAAGTGCCTTCGAATGCTTCATCCAGGTCTCCTTCGATTCGAGCAGCACCAAAACCAGCTACTTCATGGACGACCGCTTTCCCGTCACCGTATCATAGGCCGCAAGCGAGCCGTCCGACCGTCCAGCAAACAGACGCTTGCCGTCCGGGCTGAATGCGAGGGCAAAGACCCAGTCGGGCTGCACCTCGATTGTTGCTATTTCAGTCAGTTTCGATGCGTCCCAGAGCTTGATCGCTCGATCTCCACCGGCTGATGCAAGCATCTTGCCATCGGGTGAGAACAATATCACGTGAACGGCCTCTTCGTGACCGATCATTGAGCGGACCGAACGAGCCTCGTCATCGCTCAGCTCCCAAATCCGAATCACTCTGTCGCTGCCGGATGCGGCGAGAAATTTGCCATCGGGATGGAACGCCAGGCCCAGCAGGCCGTCTGCCGCATCAGCAATGGTCAGAATGCGATCCCCGGACACCGCGTTCCAGATCTTGACGGTGCGATCGGCAGACGCGGAAGCAATCCTGGTGCCGTCAGAGCCAAATGCGACCGAGAAGACAGCGTCAGTATGCTCTTTGAGGCTCAGGAGTTGAGCTCCGGTCTTCGCGTCCCAGACCTTGACCAGTTTGTCATAGCTGGCTGTTGCCAGTTTCAAGCCGTCCGGGCTGAGCGCGATTCCGAAGATGCTATCACTGTGTCCCCGGACGTTGAGTAATTCCTTTGAGCTGGCAACGTCCCAGACCTTGAACTCACCGAACTCGCCGGGATTGCCGCCTGCCGAAACCAGCTGCTTCCCGTTTGCTGAGAATGCCAAGGCCCGGACTTGACCGCTGTGACCGCTCAAATGCCTGAGTAAAGACCCGTCTTTTGGATTGAGCAGATCAACGCCACGGTAACGTCCCACGGCGAGCATCGCGCCGTCAGGGCGAAATGCGAGGCTGCTCGCCGCCGGTCGAACGGGTGCCGTTGGTTTGAGAGAGGGAAGAGGGCTTACCGGGGCACGATCGAGGACGATCGGGGCCGCCGTGAGATCAGGGCCACGACGGGCACCGCCGCTGATCCAGTCCTTGACGAGTGTGATTTCCTTTTGGTCGAGGGGCTGACCGGGAGGCATCTGCGGCTCGAGCGAGCCATCGATCATCTTCAGGAGGCGGCTCTGATCGGGCCTTCCGGAAACAATTACTGCTCCCCTTCGGCCACCGGCCATGATCGACTCGAAAGTCTCGAGAACGAGCCCGCCCTTGCGCGCAGTATGGTTGTGACAGGCCATGCAATTCTCCCGGAAAAGATCGGCCACTGCGCCCTGGTAGGTGAGTATCGGCTTCTGGGATGAAGACAAACCCTTCGATGAATAGCTGCGCGTTGTTAAGGCAAGGAGCGAGGCAGAGCCAAGCGAAAGAAGGAGCAGCATGCGGAAAAGCTCTTTCAATGGCGTCGCCCTCCTTCGCTCGGAGCCTGACAGATGCCGGTCAACCAGGCTCGCATCCGATGTCGTCCTCCGGGAGCGCCGAGTCCCGGTTGGGCGCATCCATGCCAGTTCGTCCTACTTCTCATCGGGTCTGCGCCACTCCCTTCCGTCGCGCTGCAGCAGTTCATCGGCTTCCTTCGGGCCCCAGGAGCCGGCGGGGTAGTTCGGAAACGAGCGCGGTGGGAGTGCTTTCCAGACATCGAGAACCGGCTCAATGACGCGCCAGCCAGCCTCGACCATATCGGCTCGTTGGAAAAGAGTCGCATCGCCGGTCATGCAGTCATACAACAATCGCTCGTACCCGGTGCTCGGTGTGCTTCCGAAGTAGTCCGTGTAGTTAAAATCCATTTCGACCGGACCGAGCCGCATGATCGGCCCGGGAATCTTCGCGCCAAAACGCAGTGAGATGCCTTCGTCGGGCTGGATGTGAATCACCAGGCGATTTGTCCGCAGACGCTCAACCGGGGTATCGCGAAAGAGCATGAACGGCGCGCGTCGAAACTCGATCGCGATCTCCGTCACGCGCTTGGCGAGGCGCTTCCCAGTGCGCAGATAGAATGGAACACCCGCCCAACGCCAATTCTCGATCTCAAGCTTCAACGCGACATATGTTTCAGTCCTTGAATCAGGCTCGACGTTCGGTTCGCTTCGGTAGGCTCGGAGACGCTCGCCCGCGATCTCGCCAGCATCGTACTGGCCCCGCACCGAGTTGGTCAGCACCCCTTCCGGGTCCGGCGGGTGAGTTGCCTGGAGCACCTTTGCCTGTTCATCGCGGACCGCGTCTGCTTCAAAGGAAACCGGTGGTTCCATCGCTGTCAAAGTGACGAGCTGGAACAGATGATTCGGCACCATATCGCGAAGGGCCCCGGAGCTCTCGTAATACTTCCCGCGCTGTTCAACTCCGACACTTTCCGCTGCGGTGATCTGCACGTGGTCAACGTAATTGCGATTCCAGATCGGTTCAAAGAGCCCGTTTCCGAACCGAAAGACGAGGAGGTTCTGAACCGTCTCTTTCCCAAGATAGTGATCAATTCGATAGATCTGCCCTTCGGTGAGCGTCTCCTTGATCTGATGATTAAGGAGTCGGGCGGAATCGAGATCGTGGCCAAATGGCTTTTCGATGATAACCCGGCGCCATCGACCGTTCTCCTCGCCCGTCAGCCCGACCTGCCCGAGCTGACGGACTATCTCACCAAAGAACGCCGGAGCCGTGGCGAGGTAGTAGAAGTAGTTTCCGGCGGCCGTAAGCTTCTCGTTGATCTGAGTGAGCAGGTCGCGCAGTTGCTCGTAAGTTGCGGAAGTCTGGAAATCACCTGAGACGAAGTAGATTCGTTCGAGAAACCACTTCCAGAGCTGAGTGTCGACGGGTTCCGTCGCAAACTCGTTCATGCCCTCGGTCAATTGCTCGCGGAACTGCTCAGTTGTCAGGCTGTTGAACGCGCAGCCGATGATCGCGAAGTCGGTTGAGAGGAGCTTTCTGCTCGCAAGATTGTAGAGCGCGGGGATCAGCTTGCGGCGAGTAAGGTCGCCGGTTGCGCCGAAGATCACCATGACGCAGGGAGCGGCTGGATGATCCTGCTCCACCTGCGATTCGGTCATAACCGTGCCCTCCGTGGATCGCCCTCCGTTGAAGCGGCGATCATGTCTCCCGGCGCTAACCGCCTGTTGGAAGCCCCACGCGCCCACCAACCTGACGACTCATCGCTGAGAGAATCGTCTCCGCAAAGGCATCGTCCTGACGAGATTGGAGTCTGGTGAAAAGGGATGTCGCCAGGACATCGTCGGGAACAGCCTGCTCGACCGCCGCCCATCCGTCTTAATCCGATCATGCCGACCTGCATACAAGCCGCCCCATTTCGACAAAAGCACTGACTTCGCTTACCTGGCTTACCTGGAGAATCTTTGTTCGATGGCGTCAATCTTGGCGAGTCTTCGCTGGTGTCGCTCTTCTCCGGTGAAGGTCGCTCCGAGAAAAGCTCGAACCAGCTCCCGTGCCAGTTCTGACCCGATAATGCGTGCGCCAAGCACCAGAACGTTCATATCATCGTGCTCAACACCCTGATGTGCCGAATAAGTGTCGTGGCAAAGACCGGCGCGAATTCCCGGGATCTTGTTGGCGGCGACGGAAGCTCCAACACCGCTTCCGCAAATGAGAACACCGCGATCAGAGAGCCCCTCCAGAACGAACGCCCCCACAGCAACAGCGAAATCGGGATAGTCAACTGGGTCAGTTGAAGTTGTCCCCAGATCAAGGACCTCAACGCCGAGTCCCGTCAGCCACTCGGCGATCTCGCTCTTCAGCTCGAAGCCCGCATGATCTGACCCGAGGGCTACTTTCATCTCATCTCCCGACTCGGTTACTGTCGAGTTACCGCTGGCGAGTTTAGCGGTTGAGTGCAAGGATGACAAGGTAGTCCCAATCGGTGTCGTGGTTCAGCTTGAGAAGGAGAGAGCCCTTTTTGGAGTGCGGGGGCCTGGCACCGCTTTCCTCC
>JANNRD010000405.1:0-8453 GCA_031401095.1 Acidobacteriota bacterium | reverse complement strand
CGCGGCGAGGGCGTCGTAGAATGCGTCGTACTGTTCCTTTGTCATTGGGCAATTGACGTAGTCGTCGCCGCCTTTCCCATATCGAGCGGCACGAAACGCGATGTTCATATCGATCGTTTCTCCATCAACGACCGGTGAGATCGCATCGAAGAAATAGAGTCCGCTTTCTCCGGTCAGTCGCGTCAGTTCCGTTGTCAGAGCCGGAGAGGCGAGTGGCCCGGCGGCGACCACAGTGATCTGCTGATCGTCGATCGCGGTCACCTCCTCGCGCAGCACTTCGACGTTCGGATGCTTCGACAGTTCCTCTGTGACAGCCTCGGAGAATCGCTCGCGGTCAACTGCAAGCGCCCCACCTGCCGGCACCGCCATCTTCTCAGCCAGACGGACGAGAAGTGAGCCGCCGGCGCGCAGTTCGTCCTTGAGCAAACGTGAAGCCGAACCGAACTCATCAGATTTGAGTGAATTGCTGCAAACCAGCTCGGCGAGGCGGTCGGTCCGGTGCGCACCGGTGGATCGGTCCGGTCTCATCTCGAAGAGGCGGACCCTGACGCCGCGCCGGGCTGCCTGCCACGCGGCCTCGGAACCTGCCAGTCCACCGCCAATGACGTTGATTACCATTTCCACTCACCGTTTGCTCTATCAAAACCTGTGGTCCGAATGATCATATCAGAGACGTCCCGCAATTTGGCAAATTGCCCGCCGGTAGCACGATTTGACAAATCGTGCTCTCCATCATCCAGAGTCCGGCGATCCAGAGGGCTGCACGATTTGCCAAATCGCGCTACTCCTGTCGACACCGACAATTGCCTTTCGTTATGGCCCCGACATACAATCGCGCACTAAACCTCCGCAGGGTTCGATCAATGAAGGAAGGCCTCCTCGAGTTTCTGTCATGCCCTATCTGTCACGCCGACTTGCTCCTGCGTGCGAGTGAGCGTGATGGACAAGAAGTTCTTGCCGGCGAGCTGGTATGCGGCGGGTGTCAAGCTGTCTTCCCCATCCGCCGGGGCGTTCCCCGGCTGCTCGTCGCGGCCTCGTCCGGCCAGGAAGCTACCGCGAGGAACTTCGGCGCGCAGTGGCTCGCGTTCGATCACGTTGAGCCGCGGCACGAGGCCCAGTTCCTCGACTGGATTGCTCCAGTAACACCGGCGTTCGTCCGCGGCAAGACCGTGCTCGAGGCTGGATGCGGCAAGGGACGCCACACTCGCCTCGTCTCAGACTGGGGCGCCCGAGCAGTGATTGGTCTCGATTTGAGTGACGCGGTTGAAGTGGCACACCGCAATACGCGCGATTGTCCGAATGTGCACATCATCCAGGCCGACATTTACCAGCTGCCACTGAAGGCCTCCTTTGACTATGCATTTTCAGTTGGTGTGCTTCATCATTTGCCGGACCCGCGGCGAGGGTTTCTCTCACTCGCCGCGCGACTACGGCCCGGTGGTTCGATCTCGGCCTGGGTCTATGGACGTGAAAACAACGGTTGGGTGGTTCATCTCGTCAATCCGGTTCGCAGGAATTTGACTTCGAGGCTGCCGTTCCGCGTCCTGTACTATCTATCTTATGTTCCATCCGCTGCGCTCTACACAGTACTGAAGCTGGTCTACCGCCCCCTCGAGGGAACTTCGTTCGGTCGGCGCTCGTTTTACGGTGAATACCTGACATACATTTCGCACTTTCCATTTCGCGAGATTCACAATATCGTGCACGACCATCTGACGGCGCCAATTGCACACTACATCAGCCGCCAGGAGCTGGATGAATGGTTTTGCGAGGCCGAGGCGGATGGGGTGGAGATTTCCTGGCACAATCGCAACAGCTGGCGCGGTCTCGGCCGCATCCGCGGACGCGTTGAGGCAACGCATGCCGAGTGAGGCGACTGGCGGAGCGCGCGATCAGATGCGCGCGGCGAATTACAGGGTCATGTTCGATGTCGAAGATGACCACTGGTGGTTCGTCGGTCGGCGCGCAATCGTCCTGGCCCAGATCGAGGATGCTCTTGCAAAGGCTGAGCCGCGACTGCAAAGGCAGATTCTGGATATTGGTTGTGGGACGGGGGCGACACTCGCTCACCTCCAGAGATTCGGGAGCGTTCAGGGCATCGATGTCTCGCCGCTCGCGCTTCGTTACTGCCGGGAGCGCGATCAGCATCGTGTTCTCTGCGCGACCGCAACGGACCTGCCCTTCAGCGGCGACGCGATAGCTCTTGTGACCGCTCTCGACGTCATCGAACACCTCGATGACGATCTTCGCGGAGTCCGTGAGATCGAGCGAGTCTTGAGACCAGGCGGGACCGCAATCATCTTTGTCCCTGCCTTTCAGTCTCTCTGGGGCCCAAATGATGATCAGTCGGGACACAAGCGACGCTACCGTTTGCCCGAACTACAACGAGTTGTCGAGGAAGCGGACCTCGATGTCGAGAGAATCAGCTATGCGAATATGGCCATGTTCGTGCCAATCTGGCTTGGCAGAAGAGTACTGACTGCACTAGGGCAGGCGGGGCAGCCTGAGAATGAGATCAACCATCCGGTGATCAATCATCTTCTTGCGCGCCTGTTCACGGCCGAGGCGCGACTCCTTCGACGGCATCGCTTTCCCTTCGGAGTTTCGATCGTGTGCATGGCCCGTAAACGCAATCACCGGTGGTTGAAGTAGTTGAAGAGACTGAAGCGAAGGCGCGAAGGCGCAAGAATGAAGAGACCATGAACCCTGACAGTGGCGATGAATTGAAGCGAGAGACGAGGCGGGACGGCCGCGACCCGGAGATATCTCTGCTGATACCGGTCTTCAACGAAGAAGAGAATCTCCCCGGGCTCGATCGCAAAGTGACCGAGGCAATGGCGCGTCTCGGGCGAACCTTCGAAGTGATCTATGTTGACGATGGCAGCACAGACGGAAGTCTCGCGCGCCTTGAGGAGATTGCGCTCCGCGACAGTCGCGCTCGTGTCATCGCTTTTCGGCGCAATTACGGTCAGACAGCAGCCATGGCCGCTGGTATTCGAGCAGCGACGGGCAGGGTTCTGGTTCCGATGGATGCCGATCTGCAAAACGATCCTGAGGATGTCGGCCGGCTCCTGGAGAAACTGGACGAGGGCTATGATGTCGTCTCGGGATGGCGCAAGGATCGGAAGGACGCATTTCTCACGCGAACGCTGCCATCTCGGATCGCCAACTGGCTCATCTCGCGGATCGGCGGCGTCGCCCTGCACGACTACGGCTGTTCTCTCAAAGCTTACCGACGCGAGGTACTCGAGGGGGTCAAGCTCTATGGGGAAATGCACAGATTCATACCGATATACGCAAGTTGGGCTGGCGGCAGGGTGACGGAGATCCCGGTGACACATCATCCCCGCGTTGCCGGCAAATCGAAGTACGGGCTCTCGCGCACGATCAAGGTGGTCTTTGATCTGATCACCATCAAGTTTATGGCCAGCTACATGACAAAGCCGCTCTACGTTTTTGGCTGGGCGGGGATCTTCGCCTTCATTGTCTCGGCCTTGTCGGCGCTGCTCGCCTGCCTGCTGAAGTTTGCCTCGTGGCCGCATCATGCCGATTTCATCCAGACGCCGCTGCCGATTCTGGCAATGATCATGCTCGTCCTCGGAATACAGCTCATTCTCATGGGTTTGATCGCGGAGATCGGCGTCCGCACGTACCACGAATCTCAGAACAAACCGATATACACGATCAGAAGGACGATCAACCTTGGGGATCAGACAGACGCGCCGACCTGGTGAACCGATAGTGACGGGCTCCCTCGGCACGCAGGACTGACAATCAGCGGGCAGAACTAGACCAATGTGCGGAATCCTCGGCATCATTCAGGGATATCGCGAGCAGTCTGCAGACAAACGTACTGCCCGGGCGATGGCCGCGGCGATGGCCCATCGCGGACCCGACGATGAAGGTTTCTATTATCGCGGCTCGGTGGTCCTCGGAATGCGACGACTCGCGATCATTGATCTACCCGGGGGGCACCAACCGATCTCCAACGAGGATGGGACCATCTGGGTGGTCTTTAATGGCGAGATCTACAACTTCGCCATGTTGCGTCAGGACCTCGAGGCGCGCGGCCATCAGTTCCGCACACAATCCGACACGGAAGTCATTGTTCACCTCTACGAGGAACTGGGCGACGGTCTGCTGGAACATTTGAATGGCATGTTCGCGTTCGCCCTCTGGGACGAAACCAAACAGCGCCTGCTGATCGCGCGAGATCGGATGGGTGAGAAGCCGCTCTATTACTCGGAACTGCCAGATCACACCTTTGCATTCGCGTCAGAACTGAAAGCACTCCTGCAACATCCCCGCATCGAGCGGCGGGTCGATCTTCGCGCGCTGCGAAAATACCTGACCTACGAGTTTGTACCATCTCCGTACTCAATCATCGAGGGAGTCCGCAAACTTCCGCCAGCGCACAAGCTGGTCTGGCAGCGGAGCGGTTGGCGCACGGAACGCTACTGGAGTCTGAGCTACGCCCGGCCAAAGCTGAAGATCAGTGCGATCGAAGCAGCCGAAGAGGTCCGCGTCCGATTGGGTGAGGCAGTTCGACAGCGCCTCGTGGCCGACGTTCCCGTAGGCATCCTTCTTTCGGGCGGGGTTGATTCAAGCGCGGTGGCCGCGCTGGCGTGTGAAGCGGGCAGCACGCGCGTCAAGACCTTCTCGATCGGCTTCGAAGAGAAGTCGTTTGACGAGTCATCGTATGCGCGGTCCGTTGCGAAGCACCTCGGAACGGAACATCACGAGCAGCGCTTGACGGAGCGCGAGATGCTCGCTGTCTTGCCCGACATCCCGCGACTTCTGGATGAACCACTGGGAGATGCCTCGCTGATCCCGACATATCTGCTATCCCGCTTCGCGCGAGGTCAAGTGACCGTCGCCCTCGGTGGAGATGGTGGAGACGAGCTCTTTGCCGGTTATCCGACCTATCCCGCGCATCGGCTTGCGACGCTCTACCGTGCCCTGCCACGCCTGGTCAGGGAGGGGCTGATTGAACCCGCAGTGGCGAGGCTGCCAGTCTCGATCGAGAATCTCTCATTTGACTACCGGGCGAGACGATTTGTCGGGAGCGCGACATTACCCGCTGGCATGAGACACACGCTCTGGATGGGTTCGTTTGATCCGCAACAGCAGCGGCTTTTGCTCGCACCCGATGTCATCGAAGCATGCCCCGACGAAGAGGTCTATGAGGAAGTAAAAGGCTTCGAATTCTCCTCGAACGGCGAGAGTCTGGTTGAGAGTATGATGCGCCTTGACGCGACGCACTATTTGTCGGAATGCGTTCTTGTCAAGGTGGATCGTGCCAGCATGGCGGCATCGCTCGAAGTCCGCGCACCATTTCTTGATCATACTTTTATCGAGTATCTGACGTGTCTCCCGATTGGTCTCAAGCTGCGTGGGCTGACGACCAAGTACATTCTCAGGCGGGCGATGAGAGACCGGCTACCAGCGCGGATCACGGCCCGGCCCAAGAAGGGATTCGGCATTCCAGTCGCCAAATGGCTCAAGGGCGAGCTCCGTGAGCTGGTCAATGACACGTTTGCTCAAGGGCGACTGCGAGAACAAGGGCTCTTCAGCCCGGCGTATGTTCAACAACTTGTTGCCGAACATGAGAAAGGCATCGCCGACAATCGCAAGCTGCTTTGGACGCTGCTCATGTTCGAGCTCTGGCCGGGGGCGTAGCGGCTCAGGAAGGCGGGATGCCCCGAGACACATTTCGAGTTGCGCTCGCTTGCTCGCGAGCGATAGACTCCAGTGTTCGAGTTTGAGACTGGCGAATATGGCGAACCAACAAGACACAGACAATCAGGTTGCTCCCCCAACTGTGAAAACGACAAACATGGCTCCACCAAAATCGGCTATTCGGGATTTTTTAGAACAGGGCCTGGTGACCGTCATCATGGCGCTTTTTCTCATGACCTTTATCGCGCAGGCAGTTCAGGTGCCGACCGGGTCCATGCAGAACAGCATCAACATCGGAGATAACCTCTTCGTCAACAAGTTCGTCTTTGGCAAGCCGACTGGTTGGCTGAGCTGGCTCCTGCCAACACGTGACATTCGTCATGGAGATGTCATCGTCTTCAAGCTGCCAAGCGATCCGAAGGTCAACTATGTCAAACGAGCCATCGGTCTGCCCGGCGACCGGGTACACGTCCGCGGCACCGATGTCTTTGTCAATGATCAACTCATCCCGGAACAACACGTCGCCGTGCGCCTCACTGGACCCGAACGATCCGCGCTCGAGGAGCTGAGCACCGATCCACCACCCGTCGGTGCGAAATACAGGGTCTACTATACCGAGAGAGAGCCGAGTAGCATGCGTCAGGCCTTTGAGGCGCACGGCATGAAATATGCCGTCAGCGAACCGGTGACTGTGCCAGAGGATAGCTACTTCGTCATGGGCGACAGTCGCGACAACAGCCTCGACAGCAGGTACTGGGGTTTCGTCCCGCGAGCCAATGTCGTCGCCCGCGCACTCTACGTCCACTGGTCGTACAATCCAAACGACCCGGACTCAACTGGAACGGGCTTCCTGCCAATCGACTTCTTCACCCGGACGAAATGGAGTCGCACAGGTACAGCAGTCAAGTAGGCGGCATGGGCGCTTTCAATCGGGCGTCGCTTCTGGAGCCAGCTGCGATCTCAGCTCACCAACCAGATAGAGCGACCCGGCGGCGCAGATGATACCGTCCGCAGGAGTGACTTCCTCGGCGATAGCCAGGGCCTCCTCTGATGTCTCTGCACGCAGTACGCGACAGTCGCCACCGACCTTCTCGATCGCCGTCGGATCGACCGAACGAGGATTCCTGATCCTGGTCGCGACGACAATCTCCACCGCAGGAAAGAGAGCCTCCGCTATCTCCTTGAGCGCCTTGTCCGACATGACGCCAAAGATCAGAGTGACGGATCTACCCTTGAACTCCGCGTCAATGAACTTGCGCAGGCTTTGCGCTCCGTCCGGATTATGAGCCCCATCGAGTAATACCGTTCGTCCGGTCTCACTACGAAGCATCTCAAGCCTGCCGGGCCAGGACGCGGTGGCGAGTCCCAGCGCAATTGCATTGCCACCAATCGGGAATCCCGCGACGGCAAGTTGCTCGGCAAGATGAATCGCCGTTGCCGCGTTGCCGATCTGGTGCCGGCCTCGAATACTCAATCTGATGTTGTAACTTGCGAAGGAACCGTCGAACTGGATGCTGTAGAAGCCCTCTCCCTCCGGTCTGCTTCGAACTGAAGCGGCATTGACGGCGATCAATGGCGATGACAGGACGCGGCATCGATCCCGGATCACGCGCATCGCTTGCGCGGGCTGGACCGAGGAGACTACCGGGACGCCCGGCTTGATGATGCCCGCCTTCTCTGCCGCGATCGCAGCGAGAGTATCGCCGAGATAGAGTTCATGGTCCCTCGCGATGCGCGTCAGCCCAACGATCTCCGGCTGGCAGATGTTCGTTGCGTCGAGCCGGCCTCCAAGCCCAACTTCGAGTACAGCGAGGTCGACCTCTTGCTCACGAAAGTAGAGGAAGGCAATGATCGTTACCTGCTCAAAGAACGTCGGGACCGCGGGCAACTCGTTACTGTCGACGAGCGATTCACTCGCGAGACGAACCTCGGTTGCAAGCCGGGCGAAGTCGGACTCAGGTATCCTGCGTCCATCGACGCGTATTCGTTCCCTGATATTGACGAGGTGCGGCGAGGTGTAGAGCCCGACGCGCAAGCCGGCGGCCTGAATGATCGCGGCCAGCATCGCCGAGGTCGAGCCCTTCCCGTTCGTGCCGGCAATGTGGGCGGCCGGGACTGCAAGCTCGGGACCTCCGAGCGCTCTTGCCAGCCGGCTGACGCTCTCGAGGCCAAGCTTCATCGAGAGGGATTCGTTACCGAGGCTGAGGAGATAGGTGGTTGCTTGATCGAAGTTCATCTCTTTAACGCTGAGGCGCCGAAGAGGGCCTCCTCTGCTGCCTCAACTATCCTGGCCAAATCGCGATCTCCCGATGCATAACCCATGATAACGACGCTCAGCCCTCGTCACAAGGCGCCCCCCACCCAATCCAGGAACCTGCAGTTTGCGTTGCGGATTGTGCATCCGATCTCAGTCTGTGGCGTTTGTGTTTGCACCTTCGTTTGCCGACCCTTGCTGACCTGTCTATAATGAAGTTTTTCAATCATGAAGAACTTCAAGCTCTCATCTGACTATGAGGCGTGTGGTGACCAGCCCGCAGCCATCGAGATGCTTTTCCAGGGGCTGCGCGAGGGCCAGGGCCATCAGGTTCTGCTCGGGATCACCGGTAGCGGCAAGACATTCACAATTGCCTCCCTCATCGAGCGCGTCAATCGGCCAACGATCGTCATGGCCCACAACAAGACCCTCGCCGCCCAGCTCTATCAGGAATTCCGTAGCTTCTTCCCCGACAACGCGGTCGAGTATTTCGTCAGCTATTACGACTACTACCAGCCGG
>JANNRD010000404.1:0-2838 GCA_031401095.1 Acidobacteriota bacterium | reverse complement strand
ATTATGAGACTGGACAAGTTTACCCTCAAAGGACAGGAAGCCATCGAGACTGCCGTCGCTCGGGCGGAGCAGACTCAGCATCAACAGGTTGAGCCCGAGCACGTGCTCGTCGCGCTGATCGAACAGGGAGAGGGTATCACCCGACCGATCCTCGGAAAAATAGGCGCCAATGCCCAGATCATCCTGACCGATCTCGAAGCCGTGATCGCCAAGTTTCCGCAAGTCAGCGGTGGTGGGCAGCAGTACATCAGTCCGCGGCTTAATGGCATCTTTAGCAGAGCGAAGAAAGAGGCCGATAGTCTCAAGGATGAGTTTGTCTCGACGGAGCACCTCTTGCTCGCTGTTGCGGACGAAAAGAATGGCGAGGCAGCCCGTATTCTTCGGACGCACGCGGTAAGTCGCGATTCGCTCCGCAAGGTCATCGATCAGATGCGTGGCGGGACACGCATCACCAGTCAGAACGCAGAGGAGACCTACCAGGCGCTGGGCAAATATTCGCGCGACCTGACTGAACTGGCGCGACAGGGCAAGCTCGATCCGGTCATTGGTCGCGATGACGAAGTGCGGCGCGTCATTCAGGTACTCTCGCGTCGGACCAAGAACAACCCGGTGCTGATTGGCGAGCCTGGCGTTGGCAAGACTGCAATCGTCGAAGGACTGGCTCAAAGAATCATCTCCGGCGACGTCCCCGAGACGCTCAAGAACAAACGCCTCGTCGGGATAGATCTTGGAGCCATGCTTGCAGGGGCAAAATACAGGGGTGAGTTCGAAGAGCGTCTCAAGGCTGTCCTTCGTGAAATCGAGAAAGCCGAGGGGCAGATCATCTGCTTTATCGACGAATTGCACACGCTCGTTGGTGCCGGAGGTTCCGAGGGCGCGGTTGATGCCTCCAACATGCTCAAGCCGGCGCTTGCTCGCGGTGAATTGCGATGCGTCGGAGCGACCACGCTCAACGAGTATCAGAAGTATATCGAGAAGGACAAGGCACTTGAGCGCCGCTTTCAACAGGTCTATGTCGGGGAGCCCAACATCGAGGACACGATCGCAATCCTCCGTGGTCTCAAGCATAAGTACGAGACGCACCACGGGGTGAGAATCAAGGACACCGCGATCGTCGCTGCAGCGACACTCTCGAACCGCTACATCACTGATCGCTTTCTGCCAGACAAGGCAATCGATCTGATCGATGAAGCGGCTTCACGCCTGCGGATCGAGATCGATAGTCTCCCGACTGAGATAGACGAAGTTGAGCGCGAGATCATCCAGCGCGAAATCGAGCGGCAGGCCCTCCTCCGCGAGGATGACGCCGTCTCACGTGAACGTCTTGCCAAGGTCGAAAAGGAGATCGCAGATCTGAAGGAGCGCTCACATGCGATGAGAGCGAAATGGCAGTCTGAGAAAGAAGTCATCGAAGGGATTCGCAGCGCGAAAGAGCAGATGGAACAGCTCAAGGTCCAGGCAGAGCAGTTCGAAAGGGCTGGCGATTACGGCAAAGTCGCAGAGCTGAGATACGGCCGGATGGTTGAGCTCCAGAAACGGTTCGAGGGCGATCAGGCTAAACTTGTTGAACTGCAAAAGGCCGGGCGTACGCTGAAGGAAGAGGTAACCGAGGAAGACGTCGCCGAAGTAGTAGCGAAATGGACCGGTGTTCCGGTGTCGAAGATGCTCGAGGGCGAGATGCAGAAACTTGTGCGCATGGAAGGGAGTCTTGGCAGGCGCGTCATCGGCCAGAACGATGCTCTGGTGGCCGTCGCCAATGCGGTCCGTCGCGCGAGAGCAGGTCTGCAGGACCCGAAGCGGCCGATTGGTTCGTTCATCTTTCTTGGCCCCACTGGTGTCGGAAAGACTGAAACAGCGCGAGCCCTCGCTGAGTTTCTCTTTGATGATGAACGGGCGATCGTTCGCCTCGACATGTCCGAGTATATGGAGAAACACGCCGTCGCAAGACTGATTGGAGCACCTCCCGGATATGTCGGCTATGAGGAGGGCGGCTACTTGACCGAAGCGGTGCGGCGCCGGCCATACTCCGTGGTTCTCTTTGACGAGATCGAGAAGGCTCATCCGGATGCCTTCAACATCCTGCTTCAGATTCTTGATGACGGCCGATTGACTGATGGCAAGGGACGGACTGTCGATTTCAAGAACACAGTCATCATCATGACTTCAAACCTCGGCTCGCGCGAGATACAGGAATGGGAGAGCAATCAGGAGACGTTACGGTCACGGGTCATGGAGCAGTTGAGAGAGGCTTTCAAGCCTGAGTTTCTCAACCGCATCGATGAGGTGATTATCTTCAAGCGGCTTGGCATCGAGGAACTGAAACAGATCATCAAGATCCAGCTCGAGGGGCTGCGCAAGACGCTCGAGGAACGAAAGATCACGCTTGTGCTTGGTCATTCGGCAGAGGAGCTCCTCGCGTTGGAGGGATTCGATCCCGTCTATGGGGCGCGTCCACTAAAGCGAGCGATCCAACGACTGCTGCAGAATCCGCTGGCAATGAAACTGCTCGGTGGCGAAATCAAGCCCGGGGACACTCTCGAAGTGAGAGGAGATACCGAGCGTCGGGAGATGGTCTTTAGCGCTGGAACTCAAGGCTCGTCCGCTGCAAGTTGATAAGAGAGCGGACCCTTCGGGCTGCGTCGGGATGGAGAATAGAATGAACCACAATGATTGGGCACAACTGCACGAGCTGCGCGATCTGCAGGAGAGAATGAATCGATTCTTCCACGACATGCGCGGAAGAGAGGGGGTGTCGGAGGGCGAGTGGGGCCGGGAAGGGGAATGGGCTCCCGCGACCGACATTTACGAACAGGGAGGTGAGATCGTGTTGAAGATGGA
>JANNRD010000403.1:0-7936 GCA_031401095.1 Acidobacteriota bacterium | reverse complement strand
GGAGGTCGTGTCGTTATCGTCTTCGGCCGCAACAACTTCAGTCCGCGTGAGACGACCGAAGAGAAATGGCAGTTGATCGATAACGTGACCTACATCACCGGCGCACACAACATCAAGGGTGGCTTTGATGTCAATCTCGAGAGGATCCTCAATTTCTTCCCTGGCCAGTTTGGCGGCCGGTACTTCTTTGACAGCTACGCGGATTATGCCAATGGCCGTGTCAGCAGATACGCCCAAGCCTTTGCGGGGGCCGGTACTCAGGGCCCAACTTCGAAGCCAAACTTCAACGAGTATGGGTTTTTTCTCCAGGACGACTGGCGTGCTAAATCGAATCTGACGCTCAACCTCGGGATCAGGTATGACGTGCAGCAGATGAAGAAACCGCCGGTGCGGAATCCTGACCCACGCCTCGGCGCTGCTGGTATCGACACGTCATTGCTCAACAACGACTTCAACAACTTCGCGCCACGCTTCGGTTTTGCGTGGAGCCCGAAGGCGAGGCTGGTGATTCGTGGCGGCTACGGGCTCTTCTATGGACGGACTCCATCGATCATGCTGGGGACCGCACACACGCAGAACGGCCTGAGTGTGGTGCTCATCGATCTCAATCGACCGACATTGCCGTTTGCCTATCCGGGGCGTTTCGCCGACCTCGCACAGGTCGCCGCCTTTACCCCAAGTGTCCCAAGCATTTTTGTCTTTGACAAGGATTTTCAACAACCATACACGCAACAGGGGAGTTTTGGCGCCGAGTACGGGTTGCGCAACGATTTGTCGGTCAGTGCGACTTTCCTCCACGTCCAGGGAACTCACATCCAGCGCACACGCGACATCAACCTGCTGGCGCCAGTCGGCTATCCTGTGCTCGGTGGTTTCCCAAGTCTTCAGCGACATCCTGGTGTTAATGGGACACCAGACAGGCCAGTAGCGGGCTTCGCACGCATCAGCCAGTTTGAATCAACGGGAGACTCGAACTACAACGCGCTTGTGCTTGCGGTCAACAAGCGCTACGCGGCGAACTTCCAGTTCTCGGCGTCGTACACGTGGTCGAAGGTCATCGACAACAAACCCGACGGGACGTCTGTCGTTCCTTTCAATACGGGCGACGATTCGAAATGGGTGCAACAGGTCTTCAACCTCAGCGATGATCGAGGTCGCGGTGAGGCAGATGTGCCGCATCGCTTCGTCGCGAGCGCGGTTTGGGATTTGGCCTACTTCGGTGGTCTGAACAAGGGGGCGCGGGCGTTTGTCGACGGCTGGCAGTTGAGCGGCATTCTGCAGGCAGCCTCAAATCCTCCGTTCTCGGCGTTGGTTGGAGCGGTTGACATCAACAATGATGGCAACCGCTTCACGGACCGAGTCTCCGGCTTTGGACGCAACACGTTCCGGCAAAACAAGTTCGTCAGTCTCGATATGCGCGTCAGCAAGACGATCGTGATCACCGAGAAATTCAAAGTCCAACTGTTGGGAGAGTTGTTCAACGCACTCAACCGCGTCAACTTCTCACTCTTCAATACTCAGTACGCGACGGCGACCGTCTTGACCAGTGTCGCCGGGGACGCAACGGTGACAACTCGCAATCCACGGATTACCCTCACGCCACGGACCGACTTTGGTAATCCGCGTGCCCAGTTTGATTACGGATTGCCCGGTTCTGCCCGTGTCGGACAGCTGGCTGCCAAGCTCATTTTCTAAGCTGACAGCAATCGTGCGATAGACTTCGAGTGCACATCCTGGCCCAACCAAATCATGATTGGGTGTCTTGCCAGGGCGTGCATTCGTTGTTTTCGATGATGATTTCAACGGACTCAACCGTCTGCCCCCTGATCGTAAACCCACGAGCCTCGAACTCCGGCGTCAGCGCGAGAATGACGTAGGTGACTTGAGGATAGTACGCCAATTCGATGTCGGTCGGGGATGGCGAGGGCTGTCCGCGCGGATGAGAATGGTAGATGGCGAGCAGATCCTCATGGACGAGCCGCATTCGTCTCATTGCCTTGAAGATGTCTTCAGGAGAAGCAAAGTAGCTGTTTGCTGGCGTCGTCGAGAGATTGCGGAGTGGATGTTGCGAGGTCACTCGGGGAGCGTTGCCGCCGAGCATCCCGCAGCATTCGTCCGGCAACTCAGCGCGTGCGTGAGACTCGATCTGGGCAATTAGCTGACGTGGAATGATAAGTCTCGACATCGGACCATCCCGCAGGACGTTTTTCCGTGGTTTGATCGGTGAAAAGGGAGTGCGCGCTGGTCTGGCGGAAGCCTTGAAACAGCAGAACAGATCGCTTAGAGTAATCGACGGTGCCGCGGAGCTGACCTTCCAAAGGCTCCTCATGTGGCGAGTATAGCTCAGTTGGTTAGAGCGCCTGACTGTGGCTCAGGAGGTCGTGGGTTCGAGACCCACTACTCGCCCCAATTAATCCCAACACTCATCCAGCGACGATCTTCAGGCCCTCGAAGGCGACGAGGTCAATGAGCGACCAGTCTGCTCGAAGTATCAGACCGACGCACCCAGCGGTCAGGTTCGGTTCTTCAATAGTCCAAGGATCTCAGCCAGACGGCTTTCGATTCCCTGTAATGCCGCGAGTTGCGCAGTCTGAAGATTGGTGTCGACCACCGGCGCGGGTAGCTGATGCGCTTGTGTGGCCCGTTGCTTGAGCGCATCACGAGCCTCGAGTATCCGATTGCGGAATTCATGAGCATCGATGATGCCGGTGAGCTCCATGTCGTTCGCTTGTCCCGCGCTGTGGCCGGCTGTTTCGAACTTGAGTTTGCTGAGATTGAAGCGACGCAGGATTGGTCCTTCAATGAAGGTCACATCCTGAATGTTTTCGAGCGGGATTGTCTTCTCCACCTGGACGAGTATGCCTTTGCGAAATCGCAGAGTCTTTTCGCTGAGATGGCACTCGAGCTTCTCAAAGTAGTGCCGTGACCACCACTGGCCGACACCGAGGAACCAGATCACCGCAAGCGGCAAGCCGACGATGGTAGCGGCAAACCCGAGACCGATTGAGAGAACCAGGTATGGTCGAATGAGAGGGTTGAACGCAGCGTATCCAGGTGCTTCGGGAGGCGTTCTCATGGGTGCAGTTTAGTCTGAGGTGGCCCCCACGCGCAATGAATCTTTGAACCTTGCAAGTCGCCAGCCTGATCTTGTCGCGCGCGTCACCCGATGGCAGATTGTTCCTGGTTGCGACCCCACTGAGAAGCCGCCTGTTCTCGGAGAATCTGAATCGCCAGATCGATCGTTCGCCGATGAGTTCGGAATGCCAACACCGCCAGTCGCAGTGTGAATTTGCCGTCGAGCATCGTCGATGACAGAAACACCCGCCCGTCCTTCCGTACACCATCGACGATCTTCCGGTTGATCCGATTGACTTGGTCGAGGTCGGCATCGTTGACCACCCATCGGAACGTGACAATCGAGAGGTCGGGCGGGGCACCAACCTCGAATCCAATTCCCTCAATCTCCCGATGGAAGTACCGTGCTAAGAGCAGCTTTTCATCGAGCGCCGCGCGGAACGGTCTCGTCCCAAGCAGAATCAGCGGCAGCCACATTCGCAACGCCCGAAAATGCTTTGTCAGTTCCGGCGAGACCTCGGCAGGCGAGATTTCCCCGGGTTCCTCGATGACGTCCTGCATGTAGTTGCCCGAATAGTGATGAGTCGAGGCAAGCTGTCTCGCGTCCCGGACCAGGACAATCCCCGTTCCGTATGGCAGAAACAGGCTCTTGTGAGGGTCGAGGATGACCGAGTCGGAGCGTTCGATCCCTTTGAGTTCACGACGACCGTATTCGGTGAGCAGGAAGAAGCCGCCGTATGCTGCGTCAACATGGAACCAGCACTCCTGACGCTCAGCGATCGTCGCAATTGCATCGAGCGGGTCAACCGCCCCGGTGTCGGTGGTGCCGGCCGCCGCAATGATCAGCCAGGGCTTGAGACCCTCCCGCCGATCCGTAGCGATCAGCCGCTCGAGCGCATCGGGTCGCATGCGAAAACGCTCGTCGATCGGAACATGACGGACCTGTACTTCAGCGAGGCCGGCGATGCGCAAAGCCTTTTCGATGCTGTGATGTGCCTGAGAGGTGAGGTAGACCACAGCAGAAGCGAAATCCGCGCCTCTCAGGCGATGCGCATCCCGAGCGGTGGCAATCGCCACCAAAGTCGCAATGCTGCCTCCCGATGCGATGTTGCCACCGGCCCCGGCCGGATAGCCCACGATATCCGCGACCCAGCGCAAGAGCATGTTCTCCATCCGAACCGGCCCTGGTCCGGCAAAGAAAATCCCCGCGTACTTGTTGCTGACGGCGGCCAAATAGTCTGCCAGCGCCGCGTGGTATATTCCGCCTCCCGGGACGTACGCGAGGTAGCCGCCAGAGGCCGGGTTGGCTCCTGGGCGAATGACCTCGTGTTCAAACAACTCGATCACAGCCCGGACGGCGAGGCCATGCTCCGAGATTGGCCGGTCGAGAAGGGCCATTCCCTTATCTTCAGTTTCATTGTAGGTCTTGAGCGTCTCGATCTGCCGCAGAAATCGCTCGGAGGATGCGATCACCTCGTGACGAAGTCGCTTGCGCCGTGTCGCTCCCGGGTCGAGCGCACGCGCGGCCAGCTCCAGCCTGTGTATGCTTTCGAGCAGATCGTCGCGACCAGTATCCGATTGCGTGGACTTCATATTACTGTCGAGCTCTTCGTGCAAAATCGGTGGCCCGCTATGTGCCGTGTCGCCTGTCGGACCTCGGTGTCTGGCGCGTGGTCTTTGCACGAAGCGCCCGCAGAAGACCGGGCTTTCCATCGATTATTCGTGGCATTCGCGACGCCTTCAACCCGAGAATCTCGATCATCAAGGGATTGATGTCGATGTTTTTGACGAGCGGAATTCGCGCGCCCTTTTTCATGCCGGGACCCATGGCCAGGAAGATGCCGCGCATGGATGTGAGATCAGGCGTCCAGCCGTGGGCCCCACCAGGAGACTTCGGTGCACGGTCTCCCATCCCGATCTGATAGTGTTCCTCCATGATGATCACGACATCGCCGATTCGATGGCTTCCACTGTAGTGGAGGTTGGCCGGGACATCCGCTCGGAGATAAGCGCGACCGTGCTCGAGCTTCCTGTTGAGATCATCTCGTACGGCTCGAGCTTCTGATGGGCCGCCACTGACGTGCAGGTTGGCAAACGGGCCGGAATCAGCAACCTTGACCCGGCTGACGTCGATCAGGGTGTCAATGGAAACATATCGAGCCGGCCCGGTCTCTGACATTCCGTGATCCGAGACGAGGATGAGATAGACTTGATCGCGCATCCCAAGACGCTCGATTCCGTCGAGCAATCGTCCGAGCTGGTGATCCACGTCGAGTACTGCCCTGGCAACGCGCGGTGTCGCCGGGCCGAACTCATGTCCCGCGGAGTCAACATCGCTGAAATAGAGCGTCAAGAGGTGAGGCCGTCGCTCATCGGGGAATCCCAGCCACTCGAGCACTTTATCGACCCTCGATTGATTGCTCGCGTCGTCATCGTATGGCTTCCAGTAGCTGGGCCGAATACCGCCGATGGCAGCCTCCGATCCGGGCCAAAAGTAAGTCGCAGTTACCATCCCCTGAGGGAGCGCATCATGAAACTGGGCGACCAGAACTGATAACACCCGATGGCGATGCCATACAGCGAGAAGGCCGTGATGTGGCAGCACACGGTGCGGGTGTTGAGGCGAAGAAACGCCTTCAGGGCCGGCCAGGCGCTCGGTCGCTCCGAAGCTTTGGTATCGGCCGAGACCACCTTCAACCCGCGGCGCTTCGGTTCGCGGATGGTGAACATCAATAGCAGGATGGGCAGGCCGATGGCGCCCACCACGAAGAATGTGTACTGCCACGCGTAGATCTCGCCCACCATGGGCAACTGGAGGGACGGCGCGCTCGAGACCGCGCGGATCACCGAGCCGCCGATCATCAGGGCCAGTCCGCCACCGAAATACACCCCGGTCGAATAGACGCTGATGGCTCGGGCCAGGCGCTTGGGAGGGAAGTAGTCGGAGAGGAGCGAGAAGGCCGCGGGGGAGAGCGCGGCTTCGCCCACGCCCACGCCCACTCGACCCGCGAAGAGTCCCCAGAATCCCTTGGATGCCCCGCAGACCCAGGTCATCAGAGTCCAGAACCCGAGACCGATAGCCATCAGGTTCCGCCGATGAGTCTGGTCGGCCAGGCGGGCGAGGGGGATCCCGAGGGTGGTGTAGAAGATGGTGAAGGCGAGGCCGCCGAGAAGACTCACCTGGGTGTCGCTGATGTGGAGATCGCGGCGGATGGGTTCGATGAGCAGGGTCAGGATCTGCCGGTCGATGAACGAGCAGGTGTAGGCGAGGGTCAGGACGAAGACCACATACCAGCCATACAGCGGGTTGCCCCAGTCCTCCGAGGGCGAGGTGGGAGCGACTTTGGGTTCAGGCATCAAGCCTCGTTGGAGAATGCGCGGAAAAGAAGGCAATATAGCAACGCGCGACCCGCGTCAGCTTCGGAGGACCCCCGATTGCCCGCAGACATCATCACCCTTGCCCTCATCTCACTGGGCGTCATTGCGGGCTTCTGGATCACCCTCTGGTTGATCAGCCTCGCCATCCACGATTCGAGCATCGGCGATCCGCTGTACTCACTCAGCATGGTGATCGCGGCCACGGTCTTCTACTTCGTCTCCAAGGGGAACCCGGAACGGCAGGTGCTGGTGCTGGCCATGGTGGCTGCCTGGGCGGCACGCCTCGCGTTCTACATCGGCTGGCGCAACTGGGGCCACGAAGACCCGCGCTACGCCCGCTTGCGCGCGCACGCAGCCTCGCTTGGCAAGAACTACGCGCTCTACAGCCTCACCCATGTCTTCTTGTCTTTGGGCGCGGCCACGGGGTTCGCGATTTCGTTTCCGCTTTTTCTGGCTCAGCGCACCCCGGAGCCGCCGCTTGGCTTCCTCGCCGGGGTCGGAGTGGCTCTCTACCTCATCGGCCTCGCCCTTGAAACCGTGGCCGACATGCAGCTCGCCGCCTTCAAGAAGAATCCCGCGAATCAGAACCAGATCATGCAGTCCGGCGTCTGGAGATACTCGCGTCATCCGAATTACTTCGGAGAGATCCTGGTGTGGATCGGGTTCTTCCTTGTTGCGGCCGAGACGCCGTGGGGTTGGCTCGCCATCGTGAGCCCGCTTACGCTTCTGTGGGTTCTTCTCGGCCCGCTGGGTGTAGGCCTGGTCGAGCGCCGCATGCGGAAGAAGAGGCCCGAGGCCTTCGCGGAATACGCTCGCCGCACCAGCGTGTTTGTCCCCTGGTTCCCCAGGGCTTAGGCCGAATCGTCGTCGCCCGCGCGGGCCCCTCCGCTCGCGTTAGAGTGCCCCTGCACGTCGAGATACCATTGGGAGGACGTTTGAGACAATGCGCTGCCATGGCCGTTGGGCCTTCGCCGAGTTCACCGAGGTCTACATGTTGAGCCGCGTGCCGGTGGTGTCGCCGCGGCCGTGGGGCTGTTCGCGCCCTCACCTACGTGGGCCGCAGCGTCGTCCCTCATGAATAGAGCGGGGCTGGCCGGCCAGGAACATCCGGGGCCTTCTCTGTATCCGGCGAGAACTATCGCCTTGCGGAAGTCCACCGACGAATCGCCTCTGACGTCATGACGTTATGATGCCCCCGCCATGGAAACCACCCGCACCACCGTCTATCTGGAACGAGATCTCCACCGCGCGTTGCGTCTTCGTTCCGCCTCCTCCGCCAATAGTCTGTCCAGGATCGTGAATGAGGCGGTGCGCCGGGCCTTGGCCGAGGACGCTGTCGATCTCGAGGCCCTGGGCAAAAGGCGGAACGAGAGGAGTCTGGACTTCGGGACCTTCGTGGGGAGGCTGAAGCGCGTTGGCAAGCTATAGCCTTCGCATCAGGACGTCGGCGGGGCGAGAGCTTGAGGCCGTTGGGTCGAGGCGG
>JANNRD010000402.1:0-3154 GCA_031401095.1 Acidobacteriota bacterium | reverse complement strand
CGATTCGAGTGACCTGCGCGGTCACCTCCTCCTGGGTCAATCTACCGTTCGGACGATACCATCTTGAAAGCCAGAGCATGATACCAAGCAGACTGAAGGCCGCGACGGTGACATCGACGCCGGCCAGTTTCTTTTTTCCCCGGAGCTCCCTGAGCGCGTCCCTGACGAGATCGAGATAGACCCGTTTTCGCTTCTCGATCGCACGCCGATGCGCCGGGGCAAGACCTGCCACCTCATCCGTGACGATCGTAATTGGGTTGTTACCCTTACTATTGCTGCCCTCGGTGATGAGCAGAGTGTGATTGGTAATGATCGCGCGCAGCCTTGCCTCGGGATCGGCTATTTCGCGCGCGGGCGCGATGACCCGTTGCTCCAGCCGCTGCATGCCGTAGTTCATGAGCTGGTAGAGCATCTCGCGCTTCCCGTGAATGTAGTGGTAAATGCCGGCTTTGGTCATGCCGACCGCATCGGCGATATCATCCATCGAGGTTGCGTCAAATCCCTTTTCGCAAATGATCTGTGCGGCAACTGAATATATCTCGCGCAGACGATCCGACTCGTCGAGGTCGAATTTCTTCTTTGGTCTTTTTGTGGCTTTCATCGGCGATGTTATTCCCAGTTTAAGTCAGCCAGTCCGTTATCCGTAAGCGCCTCTCGACGAGTCTGCTATCGCGGACCGTCCTTGTCAACATTCAGTGTCTGGAAGAGAAGGCTCGAGCGAAGAGGCGAAGGCGCGAAAGACCGGGCGGGGGCTGACGTTCAAATGGCGCAACGGGGTGGGCCAAGCGCTCAACAACCTCCGAGGTTCTAAGTCTTCTTTGCGCCTTCGCGTGAGTCTTCTCTTTGGCTTCGATTCGGCATATTGTGAGAGGTCTCACGCACTTGCGTCGGTTAGAGTCGCCCGATGTTGTTCTGGTGCTGGCCGACAACCTGGGTTGCCGTGGTCATCAGATGAGCCCGTGACGAGGCGTGGATTCGCCTGAGGATCATTCTCAAGAGCATTTGAGTCCCCGAAGCTCGATAAGCGCCTGACCTGCTCACGCTTATTTTCTTATCGTCAATGAAACGAAACGGCTGCTTCCTCCGTCTTCTCTGTGTGAGTGGCACGAGTTTGGGGTTACTGAGCTAAGTCTAAGGAATATCGTTGAGTGGGCTGATTGGTCAGTCCGAGGAGAGCAAGGGTCGAATGAAAGCAAAACTGAGCAGGAAGAAGATAGTTGGGGCGAGTGCTGGGATTATTGTTGTGGCGGTCGTCGCGGGATACGTTTTCTGGGGGCGGCAGGCGACCGCTGAGGAGTTCCTGACGGCGAAGGTCGAGCGCGGGGCGATCAAGAACACGGTGGCGGCCACCGGCACGCTGCAGGCAGTTACGACCGTGCAGGTTGGGAGCCAGGTCTCTGGGACCATTTCGGCTCTTTTTGCTGACTTCAATTCCAACGTCCGCAAGGGACAGGTCGTTGCACAGCTCGATCCGGCGATCTTCCAGGCTCAGGTCGCTTCGGCACGGGCGAATCTTGAGTCGGCTCGCGCGAACCTTTCCGATGCGCAGGCTCGGGTGATGGCAGCGAGATCCGTTGTCGAGAATCAGCGCGCTGGCGTCTCGAGCGCGAATGCGAATTTGGCTGCTCTCAGGGCGCAACGCGACGATGCGCAAAACCAGCTCAATCGCCAGGAGTCGTTGGCTGCAAGCGGCATCGTCCCGGAGCGGGATCTTGAAACTGCCAGAACCTCATTTCGGTCTGCGGAAGCTCGCTACAACCAGGCTTCTGCACAGGTGGAGCAGGCGCGTCTCAGCGAGCAGTCATCAGCCGGTGCTGGGATGGCCCAGGCTGACGCGCAGGTCAAACAGGCGCAGGCGCAGGTTCAGCAATCAACAGCATCCGTTCAGTTGGCTGAGGTCAATCTGAGCCACACGACGATCAAGTCCCCGATCGACGGGGTGGTTGTCTCGCGAAATGTCGATGTCGGCCAGACCGTTGCTGCCAGCCTCTCGGCGCCGACCCTCTTTACGATCGCGAATGACCTTACTCAGATGCAGGTCATCGCCAATATTGACCAGGCGGATATCGGCGTTATCAATCAAGAGAACCGGGTGAACTTCACTGTCGACGCGTTCGCAGGAGAGAGCTTTGCCGGAGCGATTAAACAGATCCGACTGAACCCACAGAACGTGCAAAATGTGGTGACTTATAACGTCGTCATCGATGTCAAGAATCCGAATCTCAAGTTGAAACCCGGGATGACCGCGAACTTGACGATGACGATCGCAGAGCGCGCCAATGTCCTGAAGATTTCCAATGCAGCATTCCGTTTTCGCCCTGCAGGCATGACTCAGGAGGAGATCAGAGGGCTTGTTCGTGGCGGTGCCGCGAGTAAAGAGGGTGCCCGGAAGGACGAAAAGGCAGACGGTCAGGCTGCGCCAGCCGCTGCAGGTAAGCCAGGCGCGGAGAAGACTGATGTCAAACCAGAGGCCGATAAATCAACTGGCCAGAGGGGAGGCGAGCGCGCCGGTCGTTCGGCTGGAGGCGCGGCGCCCTCTGCTGGAGCACCCGGTCAAGGGAGCCTTCCGGTTGGGACGGCGCCTGCTGAAGGGCAGAGCCGGATTGTCTGGGTGTTGGGCTCCGACAACAAACCACAGTTGCGCCGTGCCAGGGTCGGGATTACAGATGGCACTGCCACGGAACTCCAGGAGGGTGAGCTCAAGGAAGGCGACGTCGTCATCGTTGGCCAGAACGTTTCTGGCGACCGGGCGCAGAGTGCGACGCAGCGCCCGCCAGGATTTGGCGGCACGCAGGGTGGCTTTGGTGGCGGCGGCAGACCTGGAGGCGGCGGCAATACGGGCGGACCCAGGCGTTAGTTCTCGGGTCGCCAGACGATATCAGTGACAAGCGCCGCTTGAGCCGTGAGCTCGACGCTTGTCATTTTTTTTGAAGTCGCAGAAAGGAAGGGCAGCAGGTGGCGTCGGCAGTAGAAACAGAGAGTCGGACACCAGGGTCGCGAGAGACGGTGGAATTGTCATCGACGGCGCGTCCCGTGATTCAGCTGGACCACATTCATAAGGTGTACGCGATGGGAGACCTCGAGGTTCATGCTTTGCGCGGGATTTCGCTGACCATCAAAGAAGGCGAGTTCATCGCGATCATGGGCGCATCCG
>JANNRD010000401.1:0-4887 GCA_031401095.1 Acidobacteriota bacterium | reverse complement strand
CGCGTCTTTTCGCGTTCTTCGCGCCTTCGCGTGAGTCTTCCTCTTCCTTCCCCAATCCAAACTCTAGTCGCTCACAGGTTCAGTTTGTTCCCGGCTGCGGGTTCGCTTCTTGCGGACGCGTTCACTCTTTGGACGAAAGGGAGTGGCGAGGGCAGCGAGCGCAAGAAAGAGCTGAGCATTGGCCGTAATCTGCAGGTTGAAATCAACGAAACTGTGAATGACGATCGCAAAACAGCCTGTCAAGGCACCGAGCGCAATTGCGCGACGATGTCGATCCTGGGCTTGCACTGCGCGCAATCCTCGTCGCAGCAGCAAGACGACAAAGAGAATTGCCAATGCCAGTCCGACTATCCCCGCGTCGGCCAGAATCTGCAGATAATCGTTGTGTGACTGCTCGACCCGTTGCGTCCCGGCGCTTGGATCATAACGCGTGTAGGCTACCTGGTACGCACCCAGCCCGCTTCCGAGAATCGGATGAGCCTTGACCATCTCGATCGTGGCTGCCCAGATATCACGGCGGCTGAAGCGCTCATTATTGAGGATTTCCGCCGTCACGGTGTCCTCTGCCTGTGCGAAGTTGGCGGCGAGTCTTTCGGTGCCAACGATCAACGTCGCCGCGAGCAGTGATGCAGCGCCAAGACCGATGACGCCACCGGCACGAATCAGGCTCTTGACGCGTGAGCCCTCTTCCCTCTTCTCGCTGCGAGCTGTGAGAGCGATCAGTGCAAGGAAGACGAACTCGGCGCCGAGCGCAAGGATGCCTCCACGGGATGCCGAGAGCACCAGGCCAGCACACATGACGAGCACCGCGCACGCGTAAAAAGCGATCATCTCGACCCGCGTGCTTCTGACAATGATCGCGGCGCTCGCCAATCCGACACCCATCTCGAGAAAGCCCGCAAAGTGGTTGCGATTGACGAATGGCCCGAACGTACCGCGCTGCCAGAGTGCGCGGCCGATAAAGTTTTGTCCGACACCAATCAGCGCGATGACGATGCACATCGCGAGGATGACTCTGACCGCGATGCGACGTCGATCGTCGGTATCGACAAATGTCGCAAACATGGCAAAGAAGAGGATTGAGGCGATCAGCTTGATCGCCGCCTGAAGGGTGAGATACGAGTCGAAGCTGATCATCTGCCGCTCGCCGGCCCCGATCGGTAGCATCTGCCCGAACGCCACAAGAATGAGGCCGATCATCGGCAACAAGAGGGGGTTGAGCTCGATGCGGAGCTCGCCGTCTCTGATCATGAGGATGATCCACAAAAGCGCAGTGCCGAAGACCCACACTTCCCAGAGAGTGGTCGACCACGCTTCCACCGCAGCATACGGCAGCGGAGTGAAGACGAGCAGCAACATGAGCGAGGCGAAGATCAGCTTCTCGAGAATGGTAGCCTCCCTTTAGCCACTATCTCTTTTCTGTCAGCTTGAACGCATCGAACCAGACGCGGCCGACGAAAAGACACGGCGGATCACTGCAGGGCGGGCGCCGGATGCGAAGCGTCACGGCTTCGGTCTCCGGGCCTGTCGTGAACTCGAGCCGCTGCGAAGTCCAATCCGTATCGCCATTCCGCATCGGCGGTACGGAAAGGCTGAGACGCGTTTGTTGACCTGCATCAAAAATCTCGACTCGTGGATTGCTCAGGCTACGCAGCTCGCGCGCGCGAACATCAAAGGTCAAAACATAGTTCGTCGCCTTCTTGACGGGCACCGTTTGGACCGCGATGGTCAAGTCCACATTCTCGCGGATATCGAAGCCGGCGCGCAGCGAGTACGCGCCCTCCTGGTGCTCTTTGCTGTCGAGTAGAATCGTCAGCCCGCGCTGCGGCGCAATCCGCCAGGTGAGGAAGGGCGTACTGGCCTCGAGCGTGATGGGGCGTTCAAAGCCGCCATTGGCAAGAAGCGAGCCATCGTCAGGATCGGGATGGTCAGTCAGTTTCGCGGTGAACCAGACTGCGTAAGCCTCGGCGAGGTGGTCCTGTCTGATCAGCGTTTCAGCAACGTTGCGAACATCACCGGGCAGGGCGTCGCGGTCGTAGCCGCCCGCGCGCCAGATCTCGAGAGCGTCTTCGACACGGTCACGGGTGATGAGCAAAGAAACGAATGGCGCCCTGATGGTGTCGGGAGGCGCAAGAGCCCGGGCAATTGCCTTGCCATCTCCGTTGAACGTGGTCCAGGCGTAGTCGAAGATCAGGTTGAGGGCTGACGGGCGGCTCGACAGTGCGGCTCGGAATTCGGTGAATGCGCGAGTCGTGTCTCCGAGCCGCAGCAGGTGATTCCCGAACGCCCAGTGTGGATCGAAGTGGTGTGGCGCGAGTCGTGTTGCCTTTTCGAATGCTTCGCGAGCGCGAGTAGATTCTCCACTGCGATCGAGGGCCTTGGCGAAGGCAAGCCAGATGCGATAATCCTCGGGGCTCATGCGAGACGCGGTTTGCAGCTCGTGAAGAGCTTCCCTCAGCCGAGCATCGCTTTGTTCGGTCGCCGCGGCCGCGAGATAGACCCCTCCAGCGCCGTATCGAACTGAAGGGTCGTCGTGAGCCCAACGCGACGCGAGTTGAGCGCCTTCAAGTCGGGATTCGGGCGCCAGGTCAGCGCTGCGCTGGACGAAGGTCATGACACTCGACCCGATCGCCGTTCGGACCACTTGCCAGCTGAGCAGGATCAAGAGGGCACCGAGGCAAAGTCCAAGGCCGAGACGGAGCGGCCAGGGTCGTATCGGGATAGTGCGCATCGAGGTCATGGGAATGAGGCTGAGCCTAGCTGATTCCTGATAGCGACGCAAGAAAGGACAGCCAGGAGACAAGGACAAGAGGGGCCTCAGGACCAAGAGGTGGGTTTTAGTTCTTGTCCAGTGGTCGTTGCTGTGGGTGTTCTCCTCGGTGTCCTTCTGTCGGGACACAAAAGCCGCCGATTGACACCGCTAAACTCATCGGCGATACTTATTTATCGTTGTGAGACGCTACAGAAAAGCCCCAGCTCGGCTTCGATCGCCGGGTGCCAAATCGCGCGCTTTGTGCATCTGCGTTGCCCCAGTGCCCGCAAGTTGACCGGTGGAGGCAGTATGAACCGCAAATTCGCTTTGAATCTCCTCGGGGTCGCGGCTCTCCTCGTGAGCTCTCGCTCCCCAATGACCGCACAGACTCCTGGCCCGGGATCAACGCCGCCTGCAACACAAGCCAATGCAGCCGTTCCTGCTCGGACCTCCACATCCGACAACAGTCAGAAATATAAGATCGGGCAGGGCGATGTACTCATCATCAGGGTTTTTGGTCACGAAGAACTGAGCCGCGAATCGCCGGTGACAAGCGCGGGCACCATCCGCATGCCCTTCTTTGGTGAGGTTCAAGCCTCGTGTCTGACTGAGGCCGAGCTCTCCGCCGAGATCGCAGAGAAACTACGAAAGTACCTCAAGGACCCGCAGGTCGATGTCGTCGTTAAGGAGTATCGCAGCCAGCCGGTCTCGGTCATCGGCGCTGTCTCGCAGCCAGGAAGGTTCCAGTTGCAAAGACGGATTCGATTGCTTGAGTTGCTGACTTACGCTGGTGGACCTGGTGTCAACGCCGGCTCGACCGTGTTCGTCATCCACGACAATGAACTGAACTCGTGTGAAAGACCGATTTCGGAAGAGACTCTGGCTTCCCCCGAGGCTGAGGCCAACGCGGTTCTCTCTTCATTCAATCTCAAAGACCTGCTCGCCGGTTCTCCCAAAGCGAATCTCTACGTCAGACCTGGAGACATTGTCAGTATTCCCCTGGCCGATCAGGTTTTTGTGACAGGAGGAGTGATCAGACCCGGAGCGGTTCCGTTGAGGGGTACGATGACGATTTTCAGCGCGATCTCGATGGCAGGTGGTTTCGGCCCTGAAGCGTCAAAGAAGAATGTTCAATTGATCAGAAAGAACCCGGCCACCGGCACGCACAACGAGATGATTATCAACATAGAGGACATCGAGAAGCGGAAGGCTGAAGACGTCTTGCTTATGGCAAATGATGTCATCAACGTTCAGGGATCGGTTGTGAAGAGCTTGAGGAAGAGCCTCATGCAGATCATTCCGGCCACCGTCAGCGCCGTACCGGTGATCATTCTCCCCTGATTGCAAGAAAGCGTATCTGAGGTTTTAGCTGGATGCAGGACGAAGCAAGAACTAAGTTGGTTCCGGTCGAAGATGCTGCAGCCGCGCTCGATCTCCGGCGTGACTATCACTACGGGCGCGGTACGACCGCCGATGGCGAAGATACTCATCTGCGCGATTACTGGCGCGTCATTCGTCGCCGGTTGTGGGTTCCGATCAGCGTCGTCGCCCTGACGGTAACGCTGACGACCCTCTACATGCTGCGCTCCCCGTCGATTTTTGAAGGCAAGACAACCATTCAGATCGATCAGGAAGACCGACTCGTCGATTTCAAAGACTTCGCTATCAATGTCGGGAATGAAGACGCGAATTACATCAATACCCAGCTCCGCAATCTGCAGAGTCAGAAGGTAGCCTACCTTGTCGCGAAGATCCTGGATCTTGAACACAACTCCGCTTTTCTTGGTGGCCGGTTGGTGTCTGGTGTGAGACCGGTCTTGCAGGTGGCTGAGGGTGAGAGTGATATCCAGGCAGAGATGGTGCGGCTCGAGGAGATAAGTGACCGCCTGCTTTCGGGTGTCTCGTTCCAACCCATTCGCGAAACGCGCCTGGTTGAGCTTCGGTTTCGGCACGAGAACAAGGACATCGCGCGCAAGGTCGCCGATACTTGGGCCGAGGCCTTTATCAGAGACACCTTCGAGAATCTCCAAAGGGGCACCGTCGACTCCGCGAAGTTTATCGAGGGCCGCATTTCGGATTACAAGATCAAGGTGCTCTTTACCGCACCGACCGCCTTCCGGGCGATCCGCAAGGAA
>JANNRD010000400.1:0-13141 GCA_031401095.1 Acidobacteriota bacterium | reverse complement strand
CCCTGGAGGACCGCCACGCCGTCCCCGATCTGGTCCATCACCTTTGCCCGCCGCGCCGCATACTCCTGTGGCGGAAAAATATCCGTGAAGACCGGCTGTGCACGCAGGCCGATGACGGAGCAGACCAGCACCAGCGCAGACAACAAGACACTCCGCATGACGTTCTCCTTCTCGGGCCCCTCACGACCGCGCTGAGACCCGCGCGGTCCGTTTGCCCCGTGTTCATCCTTCCATCTCGCGTGTCGAACATGCATGGGAATCGGGACTCCCCGGGCCTGCTGACCGCTGCCATAAGCAAATAGAACGGCAACCCTCATTTCGGCAAGCCTATCGCTGACAGCCCCCCATCCGTCGCCGCGCCGCCACCGAAGAGCGGACGAAAGTCCCTCGCCGAAGCTGTAGATGTCATATCTCATCCCGATGCGCCGATACGCCTCGCAATCTACCAGTTGAATCGCACGGGTGCTTTGGGATTCTACCCTAAACCTGGCGACGCTCGAACCGAGGGGAACCCAATGGGATTGCGGCAGACCTGTTCGCCGTCGACGGATGACACAAGATAGTCGCAGTCGACAAAGCAACCAATGATCTCGACGCCGTCCTTATCACCAACTCCCGTCTTCAGCTGGCTAAGATAGTTTGCGTCATGACCCGAGTCAGCGCATTCATTCGTTGTCTGTCCGAAGAAGAAGCCTTCCCCACATTCCTTGGCCATTTGACATTTGCTCTTACTGGCACGATGGCGCGAAGAGCCCCGCCCTGGATCTGCGCGCGTGTCAAAATGGTCAACACACTCGAATCAGGTTTGGGCGCGCTGCCTGGAATCGCGCAAATTGCTGATGCATGCCCTGGCCAACCTCATTCGCAATGTCCTGCGTTCCGGCTAAGCGAGACCGATTGCCGTTTGTGCTGAAAATGAAGATAATTCCGTGAGCATCTGCATTGCTGACAACGGCACGGGCGTTCCGGCTGCTACCTTCGACAGACCCAGCGATCGGTTCGACCGTCTGGAGCCTGATCGCACGCCCAAGACAGGCGGCGCAGGCCTGGGATTGACGATTGTGAAGACCCGTATCGAGGCTTCTCAGGGAAGGGGCGTCACCAGAAATCGAACGCTCTCGGGGTTGCAGATCATGATCACACCGAAAGCGTGAGCACGATCACTCGCCTTCTACCGAACAGGAACTCATGTCCTCCAAACTGGTTCTCTTGCTTCTGCTCTCGATATCCTTAGGCACGGTTGTCCCGCTCCAGGCGAGGCGGCCGCGTTTGTTGGGGGTCGCGCACATGGCGGTGTTCGTCAGCGACATCGACAAGGCTCGTGGCTTTTACCGTGACTTTCTCGGCTTTCAGGAACCGTATGATCTGAAGAACGCCGACGGCTCTTTGAGCCTGACCTTTTTCAAGGTCAACGAAGATCAATACATCGAGGTCTTCCCCGGCTTGAAGCCCGAGCAGGATCGCTTGAATCACGTCGCATTTGCAACTGACGACGCATCGGGAATGCGAGCCTTCCTTGCCGCGCGCGGTGTGCCGACTCCGGCAAGCGTCAGCAAGGTTCGCATCGGCAATACCAGTTTTAATGTCAAAGACCCCGAGGGTCACACCCTCGAGTTCACGCAGTATGAACCGACCGGCTGGACCAGACGTGAAGCGGGGAAGTTCACGAACGACAAACGCATCTCAACCCGCATTCTGCACGTTGGCATTCTGGTTGGCGACGCACCGCAGACGACGAAATTTTATGGCGATGTGCTGGGGCTGAAAGAATTCTGGCGTGGCAGCAGTCGCACTTCTTCGGAAGTGTCGTGGATCAATATGCGGCTGCCGGACAGTGATGACTACATCGAGTACATGCTCTATTCTGAGCTGCCTGGGCCCAATCAGCGTGGTAGCCAGCATCACATTTGTCTGGAAGTACCCGATGTTGAAAGGGCGCTCGCGCGCCTCGAAGCCAATGACTATCGAAAGTCCTACACGCGCCCACTCGAGGTCCGCGTTGGCGTCAATCGGCGGCGGCAACTGAACCTCTTCGACCCGGACGGCACGCGCATTGAACTGATGGAGCCACGAACGATTGATGGACAACCGGCTCCTCCCTCAACCCTGCCGTTACCACGCAAACGTTGAAGGTCCTGAGGGCAAGCAGTCGGCGTTCAACAGATTTGAAACCAGCCTCCGGTCTGATGGGTTTGATGCCTCAAGACGTGCATCCGCCTCCCTCCCTGGCCGAGGGCCAGGCATTTGAGACGACTGCCGAATAGAGGATACGAGCGACGTTCCTGCTGCAGGCTTGTTCTCAACCTTTGATAGAAGTCGATTGGAGAGCCGATTGATTTTCCAGAGACGTTTCGCGGAAAACCGGATGAGCGTTTCCAGCATCTCGCTGGTAGTGGCATTCAGTCTTTTTGCGCCTACGGTCGTTGCTCAAGCCTTGCTACGCGTCTTCTCGCTCGACTCAGCTGATGGGAGGCTCTCGCCATTACCGCTGTTTGTCGCGCAAGTCGAAAAGTCTGATTGGTTGTTGGGTGGCGCGACTTCCCGTGCGCGGGTCTTCCGTAATAATCAGAGCAACGAGATCATTCTGAGCAACGGATTGGTCGCGCGGACCATTCGGATTTCGCCAAATGCCGCCACAGTGGCATTCGACAACCTGGTGACCGGCGAATCTCTGTTACGCGCGGTTGCACCGGAAGCTGTGCTCGAAATCAATGGGAAGCAGTTTGCAGTTGGTGGTTTGGTGGGCCAGCCGAATCTGGCGTATCTGAGTGCTGACTGGCTGGATGCGATGAAATCCGATCCGGATGCTTTTCAGTTTGACCGATTTGAAATCGGCAAGCCGGTTGAGCGCATGCCCTGGAAGCGTGTCCGGCCTGCGACCCTTGCGCCGGGTGTAGCCTGGCCGCCGAGCGGCGTCGCGTTGACGCTCTGGTTCAAATCAGCCAATCTGCCCGCTGTCAACGCGGCCGTGCATTACGAGCTTTACGACGGGCTACCGGTTTTGAGCAAATGGGTCAGCGTTGACAACGACAGCGAGCAGATCATTCGGCTAAACAGTTTCAAGACCGAAGTGCTGCGCGTGGTCGAGCGGGAATCGAACGTTGATCCGAGCGTCGAGTGGCTCAAGCCCAACCTGACTGTCGTCAGCGATTATTCGTTTGGCGGGATGTCCGTTACCAGTTCCAACCGTACTGTCTTCTGGGAGCGCGACCCAGAATACAAGACACAGGTCAACTACGAATTGAGAACGCCGTGCGTGCTTGAGGTTCGCCCGCCGCTGGGCCCTGAAGTTGACATTCAGCCGGGCAGGTCGCTCGATACCTTCCGTGCGTTTGAACTTCTGCACGACAACACGGATCGCGAACGGCAGGGGTTGGCGGTGCGCAAGATGTTTCGATTGCTGGCGCCGTGGAGCGGGGAGAACCCGATCATGCTCCATCTGACCTCGACTGATCCAAAGGTTGTTTATCCCGCGATTGATCAAGCCGCCGAATGCGGGTTCGAGATGGTCATCATCAGTTTTGGCAGCCGCTTCAACATGGAAGATGTGTCGGATGCGAACATCAGGAAGTTCCGCGAGTTTCGTGAATACGCCAATCGCAAAGGGTTGGAGCTCGGTGGCTATTCACTGCTGGCGAGCCGTAAGATCAGCGAAGCTGACGATGTGATTAATCCGAAGACTGGTAAAACGGGTGGGGCGATCTTCGGCAATTCGCCGTGCCTGGGCAGCCAGTGGGGCATCGACTATTTCGAGCGTATCAAAAAGTTCATCGCCGAAACCGGTTTCAATCTTCTGGAACACGACGGCAGTTATCCTGGCGATATCTGCGCTTCGACCAGCCATCCGGGTCATCGTGGGCTTGGCGATTCGCAATGGATGCAGTACCAGCGCCTCGCTGAGTTCTACCGCTGGTGCCGAGAGCGGGGGGTCTACCTGAATGTGCCCGACAACTACTTTCTGGCGGGATCGAACAAGGTCGCGATGGGATACCGCGAGACGAACTGGTCTTTGCCGCGCGCGCAACAACATATCCACGCTCGGCAAAACCTCTTTGACGGCACCTGGCAGAAGACCCCAAGTATGGGTTGGATGTTCGTCCCACTCGTGCAATATCAAGGTGGCGGCGTCGCCGCGACCATCGAACCGCTGCGCGACCATCTGGGGGATTACGAACAACACATGGCGAACAACTTTGGCTTTGGCGTCCAGGCCTGCTATCGAGGTCCGCGCTTGTATGACAGCCCTCAAACAAAGGCGGCAGTTATCAAATGGGTAGGCTGGTTCAAACAGTATCGCACCATCCTGGAATCGGATGTCATACACGTGCGCCGCGCTGATGGACGCAATCTCGACGCAATTGTGCACGTCAACCCGACGCTGCCGGTGAAGGGGCTGGTCGTCGTCTTTAATCCAACTGACCAGGAGTTGCAACAAACACTCGCCCTCCCGCTCTATTACACGGGATTGAACAGCGAAGTGACCGTGGCAGAACGAGGCCGGAGGCCGGCAAGACTGAGACTGGATCGCGAGTACCGCATCAGGCTGCGCCCAAAAGTCGGGCCGCGGTCGCTAACCTGGTTTGTCATCCGCTGACGCAAGAGGCGTTTGTGGCGTTTCGTCGCCTGACTGCCGGGACAGGCTCTGCGCGAGAGATTGTGGAAGGTGTTGGGGGCGCCTGCCCCCTTGGTTTCCCCGAAGGGTTGCTCAATTTGCGAGGTTGGGTGACGCAGTGGGGCCCCAGTGGATCATTCCCGCACGCACGTGTTAAACCGGAAGGTAACCAACTTATGCGCAATATGAGAGAGACATTGAAGCTCGAGGTTGGCTATTGCGGGAAATGCCTGCTTGTCATTTTGCTCGTCGCAGGATGTCTTCAGTGGCCTGCAATGGCGCAAACAAGGCAGTACGAGCCAAAGTGGGAATCGTTGGATCAACGCCCGATGCCGGAGTGGTTTCTTGACGCCAAATTCGGCGTCTTTATTCACTGGGGTGTGTACTCTGTCCCGGGCTGGGGCAAAGTGGGCGAATACGCGGAATGGTATTGGAATCGCATCATGAGCAATAAGCCGGAGTTCGCTGTTTGGCAGAAATTTCACAGCGACAACTTCGGAGTCGGTTTTGATTACATGGATTTTGCATCGCGTTTTACGGCCGAGCTCTACGATGCAAAGCAGTGGGCGAATTTATTCAAGCGCTCCGGCATCAAGTATGTCGTGCTGACTTCGAAGCATCACGAAGGATTTGCGCTGTGGCCCAGCGCGGAGGCCAGCCGCACGTGGGGACGTCCATGGAATGCCGTCGAAGTCGGGCCAAAACGCGACTTACTGGGCGAGCTTGCGGAGGCGACGCGCGCCGAGGGAATGAAATTCGGGTTCTACTATTCGCTCTACGAGTGGTTCAATCCCCTCTGGAAAACAAACCGTGAACGATATGTCCGGGAACATATGATCCCGCAATTCAAAGATGTCGTGACCCGCTATCGGCCTTCGATCATCTTCAGTGATGGAGAATGGGATATGCCTTCGAAAGACTGGCACAGCGAAGAACTGCTGGCGTGGCTCTTCAACGAAACCGCCGGTCGGGACGAGGTTGTCGTTAATGATCGTTGGGGGAAGGACTCTCGACACAGGCATGGCGACTACTGGACGACGGAATACGCTGCGGGTCTCAAGGACGGTTCGCATCCGTGGGAAGAGAGCCGGGGGATGGCCTATTCTTATGGTGTCAATCGTGCCGAGCGGATAGACGACTATAAGACGGGGCGCGAGTTTATTCTGACGTTGACCGACCTTGTCAGCCGGGGCGGAAACTTGTTGCTGGATATCGGCCCGAATGCCGACGGCACGATTCCGCCACTCATGGAGGAGCGCCTGCTGGAAATCGGCAACTGGCTCAAGGTCAATGGCGAAGCGATTTACGGTTCACGCACGGCTGGACGATCTTGCCAGTGGAGCGAAGGCGAGCGTCCGGGGCAGCAATTCGGTGAGTTCATGGTCAAATACAAGCTCATGGAACAGGTCGGACAGCAACCCAGGAACGGGATCGCGGTCAAACAGATATTCTTCACCAAAAAGCAAGATGCTTTGTATGCGATGACGGCCGGCTGGCCCGGAAAACAGCTCGTGCTGCGCGACGTAAAGGTACCAAAGAATGTGATCGTGACCATGCTCGGCCTGCCGGGTGAGCTGAAAACCTCGTTCAAAAAGGGGACGCTCACGATCAACACTCCGGACTTCGGGCCTGACCAGGCGCCGACACAACACGCATTCGTTTTCAAAATTAGTGGCGCGGAGGTCTTGCCGGAAAACTAGGCGGGAATTTGCGGGTCTGTGTGAGGCATTCCTGTCTGCTCGAGACACCGGAAATGGAGCGAACCTCGACAGTTATCGCTGTCCGGGTGTGAGGTCACTGGTGGCGACCCAAAGCGAGTGCCGGAATGGTAGCTTGATCATCGCTTCCGCAGAAGGACGATCGATCTCAAGCAGTTAGTGCGGCAGATGAAGGAGAAAGGAAAGAGGATCAAATGTCGATCACTCGCCGTGAATTTCTGCCCGGCGGAAGGGTCGGCCGGTTAGAACTGGAATTATCACCGCTTTCACCGTGTCAAAGGCGGATTCCTTTCTGCGGTTCTGACCGGCACATCGAGGGCACCCCAGCTCATCCTTCGCCATCACGATATCAACGGCAATGTCGTCTATGAAAGCGTGCATCACCGTCAAACAAGAAGGCATTTGTGAGTGAGCCAACGTCCGAGAAACCCAGCAGGAAAGAGAAACTGGGCATGGCCTGGAGAGAACTGAAGATGACAAATTCATGTCGACGACAACGGAACGCATTGTGGCGGACCTCGCTGCTGCTTCTTTGCCTGCTATTGACCAGCACGGTCAGGCTGAATTCAACCCAAGCAGGGCGGCAGATGGGCCGGCCTCTTGACGGTCGCAAGCCGAACATCGTTTACGTTCTGGCCGACGATCTGGGCTGGGGTGACCCCCGCGTTTATAACCCGCAGTCCGGGATTCCGACGCCTTACATCGACCAGTTGGCGAAGCAGGGAATGCGCTTCACCGATATGCATTCTCCCTCGTCCGTTTGTACGCCAACACGATACGGCATCCTGACCGGGAGGTATAGTTGGCGGACAAGCCTCAAAAGGGGTGTGCTCAATGGGCGTTCGCCCAACCTGATCGAGCCAGGCCGGATGACAGTTGCGACGATGCTCAAAGCGCAGGGGTACTACACTGCCGGCTTCGGCAAATGGCATCTTGGTCTGGGTAGCCAGGCCCAGACTGATTACGACCCGTTCATCCCGAATCCAATCAGTCACGGCTTTGACTACTACTTTGGTATTCCGGCTTCGCTCGATATGGAGCCGTACCTCTATTTCGAGAATGACCACGCCATTGAAAAGCCTACGTCGCAGATCAAAGGCAGCGACACACCGCGTGGGGTGTACTGGCGTGAAGGCGGGATTGCTCCCAGCTTCAAGCTGGAGGAAGTCTTGCCAACCCTTACTGAGAAGGCTGTGACGTTGATTCGTGAGCGTGGTGCCCGGCCTTCCCAGCCGTTCTTTCTTTACCTGCCGCTGACGGGCCCGCACACGCCATGGCTACCAATGGGGAAGTTTCGTGGCAGCTCGAAAGCTGGTGATTATGGAGATTTCGTCGCGCAGGTGGATGACACGTTGGGTCAGGTGATGCGCGCGCTGGGCGAAGCCGGACTGGCGGACAACACGCTGCTGATCTTCACCAGCGATAACGGCGCACACTGGAAGCCGGAAGATAAGGCCGCCTTCCCGCATCTGGCCAATGCAAACTGGCGTGGGATGAAGGCCGACGCATGGGAAGCAGGTCACCGCATTCCGTTCATCGCCAGATGGCCAGGACACATCAGCGCGGGGGCAGTCAGCAGCGAACTCGGCTGTCTGACGGATCTAATGGCGACTGTCGCGGCGATCGTTGGGACAAGGCTGCCGACGGATGCGGGCGAAGATAGCTATAACCTGCTTCCGGCTTTGATTGCGAAGACTCGCAAGGGAGGCAAACCAATTCGTGAGGCCATTGTGCATCAATCCTCCGAGGGAATGTTCGCCATTCGGCAAGGTGAATGGAAATTGATTCTCGGCCTCGGATCAGGTGGATTCAGCGAGCCGCGACGACTCGAAGCGAGGGCTGGGGAAGCAGTTGGGCAGCTCTACAATCTGTCCAGGGATCCTCAGGAACAACATAGCCTGTATATGCAACAACCGCAGATCGTCGCCCGACTGAGCGCTTTGCTGGAGAGGTACCAGCAACAGGGATACAGCCGTTCTCGTTGAATTGCGCTGCATTGCGGCGTCGCGCGCTTCCTGGCGGCCGCAGTTTCGCACTGGCCTGTTCGAAGAAGAGTTCGTCGGACGAGCGCGGTGAAAGGCCCAGACGATCAAAAGGACGACATGACGCAAAGCAAGCAAATACAACGCCTCGGCATCCTAGCGGCTCTGCTGCTGCTTGGAGGGTTGTTGGTTGTCCGGGAACGTCCGGCAAGAGCGGCGAAGGGGGTCGAGAAGCGCGTTGACTTCAACAGCGACATCCGCCCGATCCTCTCGGAAAATTGTTTCCTTTGTCATGGTCCTGACGACGGATCACGCAAAGCGAAGCTGCGATTTGATGCGAAGGAGGGCGCCTTCGCGAAAACCGGCGTGATTGTACCGGGCAATGCTGCTGCCAGCCGCCTTATCAAACGGATAACTTCGTCTGATCCTGATCTTGTCATGCCGCCGCCGAACTCGGGGCACAAGCTCACGACCTCGCAGATTGAAACGCTCAAACGCTGGATCGACGAAGGCGCTCAATGGGGCCTGCATTGGTCCTTCGTTGCGCCACAGCGTGCTGCGCTGCCCGTGCTCAAGACGAGCGAAGGTCGCAAGTGGGTTCGCAACCCAATCGATAACTTCGTGATGGCGCGACTCGAACAGGAGGGGTTGAAGCCAGCGCCAGAGGCGGATCGGGCGCAACTGTTGCGGCGTGCTTCGTTTGATCTGACGGGGTTGCCGCCAACACAAAAGGAGCTGGATGAGTTCTTGCATGATCAAGGACCCACCGCGTATGAAAAGGTCGTAGATCGCTTGCTGGCTTCACCGCGTTACGGCGAGCGCATGGCATTTCGGTGGCTGGATGCGGCGCGGTATTCAGATACTCACGGCTATCAGCGCGATGGTGATCGCAGCATGTGGCGCTGGCGCGACTGGGTGATTGAAGCGTTCAATCGCAATCTGCCGTTCGATCAATTCACGATTCAGCAACTGGCCGGAGATTTATTGCCGCCGCAACGGAGCGCAGAAGCAACGCTCAATCAGCAGATCGCTACCGGATTCAATCGCAATCATCGCGCCAATTCTGAGGGCGGCATCGTTCCAGCGGAGTATTTTGTCGAATACGTCGTCGATCGGGTGGACACGACCTCGACGGTGTTTATGGGAGTGACCATCGGTTGCGCGCGTTGTCACAGTCATAAGTACGACCCGATTTCGCACAAGGAGTACTACCAGCTGTTTGCGTACTTCAACAGCATTCCTGAAACCGGAATGATTGGTGATTTTGGCAACGCCCGCCCGTGGATCGCCGCGCCCGACAAGCAACAGCAGCAACAACTGACTGCGATCAACAACGACATCGCGCTGACAACAAGGCAATTATCGTCATTGGCAGAGCGGTTGGCTCCAGCGCAGCATCAATGGGAGCAATCGTTGCGTGCCGTGACTCCTCAGCAATGGTTTCCTCGGGAGAATCTCGCCCTCGCGCATTCACTGGATGAAGCCGCAAAGCTTGAAGTCCACAAAGCACCCACACCGGAAGCTCCGAAATCTGCGGGGCTGAAAGCGGGAGCAGAAGCGGCTCTCACGAAGTCAGAAAAGCCAAGTGCGGAAACAGGTCCGAAGCCGGCGCCGAAACCTACTCCGACACCTGCTCTTCCAAGTTTTGTTAACGGCACGCCGCGCTATGTTTCCGCGCCGACCGGACAGGGTGTGGCGTTCGATGGCAAGCTGGTTTTCAATGCGGAGCAGGGGATTCGTTTTGGTCAAACCGTGCGCGACGAGGTACTGAAGGAGAAATTTGCGATCTCCCTCTGGTTCTACCCCGAATCAGATCAAAGCGGCGCACTTGTGACGTATCTGCAAGACGATCCTGAAACCCAGGTCGCCAAGCTGCCAAGAGGGCGAGGCTTCGGTGTCTTCTTTCTGGATGGTAAGGTGACATTCAACGTCGTCGCGGGTTGGGATGAAGATTCGGTGAAGACCGAGACCCGGCGCGCCATCCCGCCGCAGCGGTGGCATCACCTGCTGGCCGTCTTCGATTCCGAGAACGCACTGGAACACATTCAGCTTTACGTGGATGGTCAGAAGGAACCGCTCACGGTCAAACAGTCTTCGCTGTTCAATACTTACTTCGGCGCTGCCAATAAACTGCGCATCGGCGGCGGAGGCGGATCAGCGCTACGCTTCAAAGGGCGACTGGATGAGTTGCGGGTGTACAAAGCACTTCCCGATGCAACGGAGATTGCGATGCTGGCATGCGCCGATTCGCTCAATCAAATTGCCGGCATCGCTCCGTCCGCGCGGACCGAATCGCAGAAGCTAAAAATCCGTGGTGCTTTTTTGGATAATGCATCTCCGGCTTCGGCGCAAGCGGTCCTGAAGCACCTCGGCGAACTGAAACAGCAACGCGCCGGGTTTGTCGCTGAGTTCCCAACGGTCATGGTCATGCAGGAGTTGTCGGAGCCGCGCCCGACGTTCGTGCTGAGGCGGGGCGCATATGACCTGCCGGGTGAAAAGGTCGAACGTGGCGTCCCGGCAGTCTTGCCGCCGATGCCGAGGGGCTTCCCAAACAACCGCCTTGGCCTCGCCAGATGGCTGGTTGCTCCAGAGCATCCGTTGACAGCGCGTGTCCAGGTCAATCGTTACTGGCAGATGCTGTTTGGCACAGGCCTCATGAGGACTGTCGAGGACTTTGGAGCGCAGGGCGAACCGCCTTCGCACCCTGAATTGTTGGACTGGCTTGCTGTCGCCTTCCGCGAGGGGAGTTTTGAAACGATCGCGGCTGAGCGCCGAACGGTGAATGAGTCCAAAGGTTCAGCAGGTAAGGCTCAACGCGCATCCCTTGGTAAAGAGCGTTGGGACATGAAGGCTTTGCTCAAGGCAATCCTCTTGAGCGCAACCTACCGTCAGTCATCCAGAATGACACCGGAGCTGCTGCAACGTGATCCGCAGAATCGGTTGCTGGCACACGGGCCGCGCTTCCGTTTGTCCGCCGAAATGCTGCGTGATCAGGCACTCTTCGTCTCGGGCTTGCTGGTCGAAAAAAGAGGGGGTCCTTCGGTCAAAACTTATCAGCCCGCTGATGCATACAAAGGGCTGGTATTCGGCACAGCAGCCTACGCCCAGGAAAAGGGCGAAGGACTGTGGCGGCGCAGTCTTTACACATACTGGAAGCGTACCATTCTGACGCCAAATATGTTGGTCCTGGACGCGACTGCGCGCGAGTTTTGCACCGTCCGTGAAACCAGAAGTAATACGCCGCTGCAGGCATTGACGCTCATGAATGATGTCACGTTCGTGGAAGCAGCTCGCTTCCTGGCTGAGCGGATGCTGACAGAAGGTGGCGTCACTTCCACAGAGCGTTTCACCTGGGCTTACCGGCAAGTGATTTCGCGAAAGCCAAATGAAAGCGAGTTGCAAGTGTTACGCGAGTATTTGACATCGAAGGTAGACTACTTTCGAGGTAGTCCAGAGGAAGCTGCAAAGCTGTTGAGCGTAGGTGATAAGCGCAATAGCGAAAAGTTGAATGCAACGGACTTGGCAGCCTACACGACGGCGGCCAGCTTGATTCTCAATCTGAACGAAGCGATTACGCGGCAATGAGTTCGTAGTACCACCTTGGGTGGAAGGTTGCGACCGTCGAGACCATCCGTCTCAGGCGGGGGGCGACAATTCCCTGGATCTCCATGATGACTCCACAAGACGAATACCGGTTGATGATGACACGTCGCCAGTTTTTTGGCCGGAGCGGGCTCGGCATCGGAACGGCTGCGCTGGCAATGCTACTCAAAGAGAACGGCTTTGCTTCACCGCTGGCGGAGAGCGCGCAAGGGCCGGCAGCATTGGGTCTGCCGGGGTTGCCGCATTTCACGCCAAAAGCGAAGCGTATCATTTACCTGTTTCAGTCGGGCGCTCCGTCTCAGTTGGACATGTTCGATCCAAAGCCACAATTGGAAAAACTGCGAGGGCAGGATTTGCCGGACTCGATCCGCCAGGGGCAGCGGTTGACGGGAATGACGGCGTATCAGGCGAACTTTCCGATTGCGCCTTCCATTTTCAAATTTGCGCAACACGGCCGATCGGGTCAGTGGCTGAGCGAGTTGCTGCCACACACAGCGAAGATTGTAGACGAAGTCGCGTTTATCAAGTCTATGTACACCGAACAGATCAATCACGATCCGGCGGTTCACCATGGACGAGGGCCTCTCCGAGGCCGTGAAGAAGGTGTTCGTCCAGCTCCATCGCGAGGGCCTCATCTATCGCGACAAGCGCCTCGTGAACTGGGACCCGAAACTTTTGACGGCGATTTCGGATCTCGAAGTCGAGAACACCGAAGTCAGCGGCCATTTCTGGCATTTCAAATATCCGCTCGAACATGGCGAGACCTATCAATTCCCGATCGCGCATGACGCGGATGGAAATCCGACGGAATGGGAGACGCGCGACTACATCTCGATCGCGACGACGCGGCCGGAGACGATGCTCGGCGACGGCGCGGTCGCGGTCCATCCGTCCGACAAGCGCTACGCGCCGATCGTCGGAAAAAGATGCCTCTTGCCGCTCGCCGACCGCTACATCCCGATCATCACTGATGATTATCCCGATCCAGATTTCGGATCGGGCGCGGTGAAGATCACCGGCGCGCATGATTTCAACGACTACAAGGTCGCGATCAGGAACAAGATCGAGCTCTTCATCCTGATGGATGAGCGCGCGCGCATGCTCGACGCCGACTATATCCCGGCGAAATATCGCGGCCTTGACCGCTATGAAGCGCGAAAGCAGGTCGTCGCCGACATCGAAGAGCGCGGCCTCCTCATCAAGGTCGAAGACAAGAAGATCATGCA
>JANNRD010000399.1:0-2076 GCA_031401095.1 Acidobacteriota bacterium | reverse complement strand
CAATCTCCCTCTCCCCCAACAGTAAGTCAAACGCCCAAAGCACCTCTCGCGTTTGGGTTGGACGATGGAACTCCCGTCAAGCTGCGGATAAGCCGAACCATATCCTCCGCCGATGCGACGATGGGTGAAACAGTCGATTTTGAGGTTCTCGAGGACGTTAAGGTCGGCGAAATCATCTTTATCCCACGCGGCGGAATTGCTTTGGCGACAGTAACAGAGGCCCAGCCGAAAAGAAGGATGGCACGAGGCGGAAAACTGAACATAAACATAGATTCCGTTCGTCTTGTCTCTGGCGAAAAGGCCGCTCTTCGGGCCGTCAAGGAAACCAAGGGTGGCGGACATGCGGGAGCCATGACGGGCGCGATCGTCGCGACAAGTATTTTGTTTTTTCCTGCAGCTCCTCTGTTTCTTCTTATGAAGGGAAAAGACACAACGATTCCGAAGGGCACGGAAATCACCGCCTACATAAATGGAGACATTTCTCTTGATCCTAAGAAATTCGCCGCTGGTACACAGAGTAGCGGCCAAGGCGGGCAGTCGCTAACCACAGCCAAGACAGAAGACGCACCAAGCACGAGTGATGCTGAGTTCTCCACCATTACAATCAAAGCAGTGCCGGGTGGAGCTGAGATTTCAATTGACGGCAAATTCGTGGGCAGTACTCCATCAACGTTTCGTCTCAAGTTTGGCGAACATGCAATTTCCATTAAGAAATCAGGCTACCTCTTATGGGAACGAACTATTACACTAAGTGCTGGTGGCAACATAACTGTGGATGCCGCCTTAGAAAAAGCGCCTTGAAATTGCTACCGCGGAATGTCCGACAGATGCCATTGATGAGCCGGAGTACCCAACGTCATCTTCTTTGCTGAAGGCCTTCGAGGATCGAGTCGCGCCGCTCTTTGAGCGAGTATTCGGCGAGATCAATGAACACTCTCACCGCCCTCCGCTGGGGAGTTTGAAAGCGATTGCGGCAGCTCTTTACGGATTGAACCCGAAGCCGGTAGGACTTGATGATGCCGAGCTCACGCCCCATGGCGCTACAGCAATGCCAGTCACTTCGACTGGCATCTGAAGGGCAGCGTGCCGGCGTGGAAGCCGATGGTTCGTCCTGGAGTACGCGAATGCCAATACCTGTCTTTCTGAACGAATCGTCGCTTCCCCGAGTCATTGGCGGACTGGCAATTGAGGGCGTTGACATTTATCCGGACGAACGCCTTGGTATCAAGGTCCGTTATGGTATCGGTCCGGGTCTCAAGGCTGACGTTTATCTCTACAATCTTGGACGCAGCGATATTACTGTTGACCTTCGTTCGCCCGACGTTCTCAGCTGGTTCGAAGGGGCCTGCCAGGATATCCAAAGGTTGGCAGACATGGGGATGTACGTCGACCTCGACATTCGAGGTATGGAGTTCCTGTATATTCCTGCTGATGCGGCGGACCCGTTTTGCCTTTGGGCGGGCTTTGCCTATCGCCAGGCGACAAGCCCGCTAGATTCTCACTTGCTAATGCGGGTTTCGCATCTCGCCGTGCGAACCGATCGCGGATACATCAACAAAGTGCGATTCACACATCTGGAAGGAAGTAACGAAGAGGAAGTCGGTTTCGACCGATTCCTGGCATTCCTGGTTGAATGGACCACTACGGTTCAGGATTTTGCCCCCCGCATCCGAGCTGGCCGCAATGAACTGGCTCGGTGGAATTAGCGTCTTGACCGTTCTTCATCGCAGTGTCTACAGCCAAAAGCTGCGATAGGGGGGAGAGCGCCGCCGCCGAAGTCGCGATTGCACCATAGCCGGCGGAGACATATTATGTTTCGGCTTCCTCAAGAGCCGTCGCGCCGTCCCGCTGAACCTTAGCGTCAGGCGCCTCAGACACTACCCTCGAAGCCCATCCCGAGAGGAGTCGAGACACGATAGGACATGAGCGATCGCGATCCCAACTACGTTGGCCACAGGCAGCGCCTCCGCGATCGCTTCCTCAAGTCTGGACTCTCCGGCTTCGCTGATTACGAAGTGGTCGAGCTGCTCCTAACTCTGGCGATCCCTCGCTCGGACGTGAAGCAGCCGGCCAAGG
>JANNRD010000398.1:0-3355 GCA_031401095.1 Acidobacteriota bacterium | reverse complement strand
GCAAACTTCTCTGGAAACAACAGTGGCCCGCAAAGAAGACCCGATTTGGATGGGGCACCGCCGCTTCGCCGGTGCTGTACAAGGATCGCGTCTACATTCTCAACGATAACGATGAGGAGTCTTTCTTTGCCGCGCTCGACAAGAAGACCGGGAAAGAGATCTGGCGCACGCCAAGGGAGAGAGGCACCAACTGGGCAACACCTTACGTTTGGGAGACTGCACAGCGGACCGAGATCGTGATTCCGGGTTGGAAGAAGGTTGTCTCCTACGACCTCAATGGAAAGGCGCTCTGGGAACTTGTTGGGATGTCCTCGATCGCGATTCCAACCCCATTCACCAAGTTCGGCCTTCTCTATGTGACCTCAGGATATGTCGGCGATCAGCACCGCCCCGCCTACGCAATCAAACCAGGGGCGACCGGCGATATTTCTTTGAAGAGTGGCGAGCAGAGCAATCAGTACATCGCCTGGTATCTGCCGCAGGCGGGCCCATACAACGTCTCGCCAATCGTTTACGGTGAGAGCTACTACACGCTGCTCGATCGAGGGTTCTTCACCAGCCACGACGCGCGAACGGGTAAGGAGATTTACGGGAAACAGCGCATCGATCCTGCTGCCGGAGCGTTCACTGCATCACCATGGGCAGCCAACGGAAAGATCTTCTGCCTCAGCGAGGATGGCGATACCTTTGTCATCGCTGCCGGCCCCGAATACAAGCTCCTGCGAAAGAACTCACTCGACGAAATGTGCATGGCGACGCCGGCAATCGCCCGCGGAAGTCTCTTTATCCGCACCGCCTCGAGTCTCTATCGCATCGCAAAGAAGGGCTAGTGGAGACGATCAATTGCCAGTCAGGAGTTGCCGTCTGACATCGTACGCAAAGGTGGAGAACGTCTGAAGATAGGCGATCGTTGCAACGGCGAGCAGGACGTATGCGATGAGGGGTCTGAGCGGATCGAGACTTCCAACCAGCGAGAGGAGCAGAACGAGTGCGACCGTGATTGAGATGACCCAGCGGAAGGTCACGCCAAACCACTGGCTGAAGACAATCACGAAACTGAGAAAGGCAACCAACAGCCCAAGTTCGTGCTGCCAGCGCAACTGAAGCGCGAGGGAGATATAGTAAACCACGACCATACCGCGAACAAACTTCTGGAGGTTGAAGTAGTCCTCGTAGAAGAAGAGAAAAAAGACCGCGAGCAGAACTGCAAGCAACCATCCATTCATTGCCCCTGAGTGGACCGAGACAGCGGCCGTGAGGGGGAAATGCCAAATCAGAATCAGCCAGACAGGCATTGAGTTGCGCGCCCACTTTGCAAACCGCGAAGGCCTGATAAGGACGAGATCAGCTGCGAGGTAGATGCCATAGGCCGCAGCCGGCAGCCAGATTGCAAGCCAATTGATGTCACCCCTTCGCCAACTGATGAAGGTCGCGATCAGAGCAGCAAGCAGTGGCGCCCATTCATAGGAGCGGATATGCGAAGGGGGCTGGCGATAGCGACGCTCCCAGGCATTTGACCCGCGAAGTGCCGGTGCAAGTGAACGGTTGATGCGTGCGGCGACGTCCTGCATAACCGCGCGGTGAAAATCGCGGTCATCGCGGCGTCTCGCGCACTCGACCGGATCGAGAACGAGCGGGCTATGAAATCTGACGATGATCTTCGCTGGTTTTGGAAGGAGCTTCCATTTGGGCCAGGCGCGGTAGGCGCCGCCGATGGTTACAGGAACGATTGGGGCTCCGGTTTCGATGGCGAGTCTGGCGGCACCGGTCCTGAGCTCACCCATCGGGCCGGTTTCCGAGCGCTGGCCTTCCGGAAATATTCCCAGGACATCTCCCTCGTTGAGAATGCGTCGGGCCTCGAAATAAGCCGCTTCACCCTTGCCCTTGCGGAGGTCTACCGGAAACGCGCCCAACTTTCGTATCACGAACCCGAGTAAAGGGACGTGAAAGAGCGCATCCCAGGCCATAAAGCGCATGGTCCGCTTGACGGGGAGACCGACGAGAAGCGGGTCCAGGTAGGAGGGATGATTGCCGGCGATGATGACGGGTCCCTCGAGCGGGACGTTCACGACGCCGTGATATTCCACCGAGAAAAGCGTCCGGAGCACCCACCAACCGATCAGTCTGGCCACAGCGAGCATCGTTCGCACCATCTTCCCTAGAATCGGCGCCATCTTACACGATCCCTCGCGCACCTTGCCAATGCCGATCAGACCATGAACCCTCCGACGCACGCCGAACAGAAGAGGCTCTTCAGGCTCCTCGGAAAATATCCGACCCCAAACTTCCTTTTTTGAGACAATCGTCCACAGGGAAACAGATGCGGAGTAGAAGATTCACGAAGGGAGATTGAAAAGAAGAAGGAGGAATGAAGAATGATACACAAGATCAAGGCGAGTGATCGTTTCCATATCGAGTCAGACTGGCTTTCAGCTTACTGGCTCTTCAGTTTTGACCGTTACTATGATCCGGAGAACCTGAATTTCGGACCGCTGCGCGTGTTCAATCACGACCGCATTCAACCGGCGTCGGGATTTCCGACACATTCGCATCGCGAGATGGAGATCGTCACCTATATTCTCGAAGGCGAGTTGACTCACAAGGACAGCACCGGCGGACGAGGACTGATTCGCACCGGTGAGGTACAAAGAATGACGGCAGGCACAGGGATTGCCCATTCCGAGATGAATGCCTCGCTTGATCGTCAAGTGAGACTCCTTCAGATGTGGGTCCATCCTGATGCCGACGGGCTGACCCCATCCTACGAGCAGAAGCACTTCACCCCCGACGAGCGACTCGGAAAACTACTTCCCATCGCCTCCGGTCAGGGTCGGGGCGGGGCCGTCAAGATCCATCAGGACGCTACTTTTTATGTTTCAACAATCCGTCCGGGTGACCGCGTGGAACACACCATTGCCGAAGGACGTCGCATCTTTCTCTATGTCATCGACCGCGAACTGATGGTCAATGGCGAGCCTTTCGAGACTGGCGATCAGGCGCGCATCACCGATCTCGGGCGCATTGAACTGCAGGCGACGAGGAACAGTGAATTGATCCTGATCGATCTTCCGTCATGATCCTTCCGTCATGATCAGAGCGTCGAGAGGACGAGTTCCCGCAAGCCGAAGCATGAGAATCTGCCCCCAACGCTCGCGTTCGTCGTGCTACCGGACGGGTCTGCAGCGGCTCCTGGGCATATTCTGGGGGAGACGGATTCCCAGCGGGGCTGGTCGTCCATCGACAGATTGTTGAGCAAGCGCTGCGCGGCTGTTGTTTGAGGTGAAGGCTGTGTATAATGGCGCTCTTATCGGGGCGTAGCACAGCCTGGTAGTGCGCTCGGTTTGGGACCGAGAGG
>JANNRD010000397.1:0-2348 GCA_031401095.1 Acidobacteriota bacterium | reverse complement strand
GGACGTCAATCGCGCCAAAGCGTTTCGGCTTCACCATCATCTTCGGCTAGTCGCTGTGCGCCATGCTGGCTTATCGAGAATCTGGTCGAAAATCCGGTTTGCGTTCAGAGGGTGAGGGTTTCCTCTCTTCGCTCGTTGGTGGGGTCGCTAGCTGCTTCAACGCCTCTTCAACAAGTTCAATGCGTCTCTCAGCCTTCTCACTGGCTTCACGAAAGCCACCAACCATCGCTTCGAGTTCGGTTTTTCGGGTTCGCAGACGCTCCCTCTCTGGCAACAATGCGGTCAGACGTGATTCAAGGTCACGCTTGATGACTCTCATCGTTTCGTCCCTATCAAGCGTCCCGAGTCTGGACACCTGGGCAGCGAGGCCTTCGGGAGTCATCGCGGAGCGCAGGGCCTGCTCGTCCCGCTCGATCTGGGCCAGGCGATCGGTTACCGTCCGCAGCTCGCGCTCATAACTGTCGATGCGTAGATCTCCGCGCGTCAGGCGAAGGAGGTCGAGCTGCGCCTGCTGGCGGACATTGAGCGCCCTCATTTCCTGGACGAGAGTCCGAACCTCGACCGCCAGGGACTCGACCGCTCGAACAAGAGCTGCGGAAATTGCGGTTCCGGCAGGCTCGTCGGCGGTAGCCGTCTCCGAGGCCTTTCCCTTTGCCGCGCCCTTGTTCTCGAGATCAATGATGTTCGGATATTGCGGTGGATTCTTGACCGGTCTCTGGGTCTTTGGCGTCTGGGCGACGACAGAATGCGTACTTGCCAAAACGAAGAGCCCGAGCACAATTGACATCAATATCTGCTTCATACTATTTGCCCCAAACTGCCTGCCTGCCCGGATCACTGCCGGGTAGCCGCTCGCGGGAAGACCGGGACACTTGCGTGCCCGTCGCGATCAATCGCCTGGACCCCAAAAAAGTAGTCGTCCTTTGAGAGTCTCTGCATGACATATTCCGACACGTCCCCGACATCGATACTGCGCTCCCAGAGAGGCTGAAAGGTCTGTCGCCAGACGATCCGATAGCCCGCGACATCTGGTTCACGGGCCTTCTCCCACGAGAGCAGTGTGTCATATTCCTGCCGCGCCGTCTTGAAACGCACGCCAGTTGGCGGTGCCGGCGCGAGCGCCAGACTCGCGAGGGAGGCTGCGTTGACCCGCGCGACTTTGGCAATGTAGGGGAAATCAACCATCTCGATGACATCTCCATACTTGACACCATTCTCTTCGCGGATTCTCTGGTGCTGGCGGCTGAAGTCTTCGTTTGGCTCGGTGAAGCGAACCGCAGCGTAGCCGCGCTCCAGGAATGGGATGTGGTCGCCGCCGCGACCATACCGATCTCTTCTGAAGACGAGGGTCACTTCAAAGCCGTTGAGGTAACGCTCACCCACCTCCTTGATGTACCTTGCCAACTGCCGCGACGGACCGTCGTTCTCGCCCCCGACGGACTGGCGAGTACGCGTTTCCGCCTCCGTCTCGGAAGATGGAACGCCCTCTGAAAAGAGTCGGAGGCGTCGATTATCTCTCACGCCATTGCCACCCAGGGTGTTCCCAATAATGTCGTTGGTGAACATTGCGCTGATATTGAGGTTCTTCTTCCTGGCTTCTTCAGCCCAGTGGGTGGCGCCCAACACCCCCTGTTCCTCTCCGGGAACGGTCATAAAGACGATCGTCGCATCGAATTGGTATTTCGACATGACGCGCGCCATCTCCATCACTGCCGCGGTTCCGGAAGCGTCGTCATTGGCACCCGGCGCATCGCACGTGACATCGCTTCCAGGTGAGCAGATCGAGTCATAGTGCCCGCTCACCACAAGGATTCGATCCTTCGCTTCGGCCAGTGTGCCCGGCAATGTGGCGACGACATTGACAAGCCTTACTGCGCGGGAAACACGCCGGGACGGTGGTTGGATGAACTCGTCTTCGCTGACGACCAGACGACCGCCCGACTCGCGGCTGTAGCGATCGAACTCTTCCCTGATCCAACGCCTCGCGGCCCCGATCCCACGCGTCGGATGTTCCTCATCAGAGAGCGTATGGCGCGTTCCGAAACTGACCAGTTTGCGTATCGTCGCCTCGATATTGACCGCCAAAATCTCGGCTACAATCTTCTCGATCTGAGGATTGAGTTTCGGCGAAAGCTGCGCTTGCTGCGCCCTCGAAGGGATGGTGTAAATCGCCTGCAGAAGCAGCGGAATGAGCAGGAAAAGACGCAGTGTTCGTTTCATTGTTGAACTCGATCAGTGACGTTTGAATTTGAGACTAACGTCAATGACTATCAACCATCAACTCTCCAGTATCAACCATTTCCGGTAGTGAAGATCAACAACCCTAGAGACACCGAGGCACGGAGAAA
>JANNRD010000396.1:0-6371 GCA_031401095.1 Acidobacteriota bacterium | reverse complement strand
TATGCCACGCGCACTCTGGTATTTTCGCTGGGGTGCGGTGGTCACGGTCCTTGCCGGATTCTCCTATTACGCAATGTATATTGTCGCCCCGAACGCGCGTAATGCCGGTGAGAACACCTGGGCGTGGATCGGTATCTGGCTTCTCATCGTCCTCGTTCTCTATGCCATCCTCTATGGCGTGCTGCAAAAGGTCAACAATGGCAATGTCATCGCGATTATCGTTGCGATTCTCGTCGTCGGACTGGTCTACCTCATGCTGACTTGCATCCCCAAGGCTGACAACAAGACATTCTCGATCGGGGTTGGCGGTGGGCTTGGTGTCTGGATGCTGCTCAACGTCTGGGGCATCATTTGGCGCGCCCAAAAGAAGATTATCGCGGCAACGATTGAAGGCACACCTCCCCCGGCAGATCTCGCGCGCAAGGCCTATCTCGCTTCACGGACAAACGCCTGGCTCTCTCTTCCCATGTTGTTCCTCATGGGCACGTCGCACGGCGACTACATCATCCTCGGTAGCAAGTAGAAACCTCTTTTGCGAGCATTGGATCGGTGGCGCACTTCTTCCGAATTGCGCCACCGCTGCTTGCGCCTCCATCGACTCTCCCTTTCTCATGCAGCCTCAGCGCGCCGAGTAGACTCCGCTCCGGATTGTCGCTACCCGGAACCAGCCTTGCCTTGTTCGTCCGGGTCCGAGCCCGTATCATGTCCGTCTGTAGTTCAGAGAGTTCAGAGAGTTCAGAGACACTAATTACGTTTGTTTTTGATGAAGGGGAGGGAGGCTAATGGCCGCGATCGGCAATCGGGTTTATACAGCAAGGACATTCAATCTAAGCAGTCTGTCGGGGATCTCGGACAAGACACTGGAAATGCACTTCAAGCTCTATGAAGGTTATGTTGTCGCGACCAATACGCTCAACGAAAGGATCGCAGAGTTGATCCAGAGTGGAGAGGTGGCGACGCCTGCTTATTCTGAGCTGACACGGCGTCTTGGTTTTGAGTACAACGGGATGGTTTTGCATCAATATTATTTTGGGAACATGAAGCGACTTGGCGTGGGCGATCCGGAACATGGCTCGACCTTTCTCAGGTCTGCGGAAGCTAGTTTCGGCAGCTACGAGGTCTGGAAGAGTGACTTTGTCGGGATTGGGAAGATGCGAGGTGTCGGCTGGGCTATCTGCTACCAGGACCCGAATACGGGATGGCTCTCAAATCATTGGGTGACGCTCCACGAAACTGGCAATGTGGCCGGCTTTGTTCCGGTGCTCGTCATGGACGTCTGGGAGCACGCGTATCTGCTTGATTACAAACCAGCGGAGCGCCCGAAGTATATCGAAGCCTTTTTCCAGAATATTGACTGGGACGTGGTCAATGGCCGACTGTCTGCGGTCAACAGTGCACGCTCCTGAGAGCAATCCTCAGGGCTGGACCGATCAGATTCCAGCCCCTGGGGACCCCCTCAACACCGCTCAGACGCCGTCATGGCCCACCTAAAAGCTGGCAAAAAAAGGACCTCGGGAAGGCCTCAATAGTTCAGAAATTAGTTTAACGGATGAAATGCTTTTATCGATCAGCACTTACAAAAAGAACCACAAGATATAGATGTTTTTCTAGTTGACAAGTCTGTATCTAGTGGAATATATTCTGCTCCGCTTGGCGCCAAAAGGCAATAGGAATTGACGTCAAGATCCTGTTCATCTCAGCTATCCTGCAGCCTCACTTAGATTCGAAGCTTGGTCGAGGTGTCGAATGAGGTATTGAGAGGGATAGTTGCCGTTGGGCGGATTGTTGTGAGTTTGAGAGTGGATGAATTGGGGAAGTACCGTCGGCGTGAAGAAGGCAAACGAATCTAAGACAGTTGGGTGAGAGAGAGGCAAAAGTACAATATGAGCGTCAGCAAGCAGAAGGTCATTCAGTTTGTCAGCCCCAGTGCGAGTGTTGCCGGTTTTACCGGTGTTGCCGATGTTGCCGATGTTGAAAGTCATCGAGGGACGCTTGGCTTCAATGCTCAGCGAGTGGTGGCGAAGAGATATTCGTTAAAGGACCTGAGCGGTAATCCTCTCGAGCGATGGGACGATATCGTCAAGCGTGTGGTGACGCATGTTGCGAAGGCGGAGACCAGTCTCGATCGTCATGAAGAGTTTTTGACAGCGATGATGGATCTCATGGAGACGCGAGCGTTTGTTCCGAACACACCCTGTCTGGTCAACGCGGGAAAGTCAAAAGGACAGTTGGCGGCCTGTTTTGTTTTGCCAGTGCCGGATTCCCTCGAGGGCATCATGGAGCACGCCAAACATTGCGCGCTCATTCATCAGAGTGGTGGCGGGACGGGCATGACATATGAGCTGCTTCGTCCAGCGGGGACGCCGGTCGGAGAAGGGAGGGGAGTCGCTTCTGGTCCGGTCTCGTTTATGCAGATCGTCAATACGATGACCGAGACGGTCAAGCAGGGTGGCGTCAGGCGCGGCGCAAACATGGGGATTCTCTCGGTCTCGCATCCTGACATCCTGCGCTTTATTCATGCGAAGAACGATCAGAAGAGCCTCACCAATTTCAATATCTCCGTGACGGTCACCGACAGTTTTCTAAACGCAGTTGAGAACGGTGAGTGGTTCCAGACAGAGTTCAATGGAGAGCCCTGGACGCAGCCCGTCTTCGATCCCAAGGTCAATGGCGGTGAGGGCGGCGACTATCGCTACGAGGGCAAGGAACCAGCACGACCGGGTCTGGTCTATGCGCCTGAGATCTGGATGCGGATCATCGGATCGACTCACCGATGGGCCGAACCCGGGATCATCTTCATCGACAACGTCAATCGCTACAATCCGCTCCGTAACTCGATGGGTCCCAAGCGGGCGAGTAATCCGTGCGCTGAACAGATGCTGCACGACTACAACGCCTGCAACCTGGGTTCGATCGATGTTGCCAAGTATTACGATGAGGCGACAGATGATGTCGACTGGGATCGGTTCTCGAATGACATCTATTGGTGTGTTCGTTTCCTCGACAACGTCATTGATACCTGCGAATGGCCTTTGGAGCAGATCAAGGATACCGTCGAACGAACGCGTCCCGTTGGTCTGGGAATCATGGGTTTCGCAGACTTGCTGTTGCAGAAGCGCATCTCCTACGGAACCGAGGAATCAACCACTTTTGCTGACCGTCTCATGGATTTCTTCCGCAAGGAGTCGTGGAAGGCGTCGCTCTCGATCGGAGCTGAGAAGGGCGTCATGCCCGAGTTCGAGCCCAACCGGAGTCTTTACGAGGCGCTCATCTACGAAGAGGTCGGACTTGATCGTTCACTCCCGCTGACACCGCGCAACTACGAAGTGACGACGGTCGCACCGACCGGGACCATCTCGCTCGTCGCCGAGACCAGTTCGGGTTGTGAGCCTAATTTCTCGTATGCTTACGTTCGCCGCGATACGATCGGGACGCGCACTTATGCTCACCCCATCGCCGCTCGTTTTCTGGGGATCGAACTTGACCCGACGATTCCCGAGTCGATCGAGCGGGCCGCGAACTACATTGTTGAACATCGGGATGAGCTTCCTGAGTATTTTGTGGACGCGCACACGCTGACGCCGGATGATCACTTGCGGGTGCTCAGCGCATTTCAGAATCACATCGATAATTCGATCTCGAAGACGGTCAATGCCCCCTCCAGCTATTCGCTCGAAGACACGGATCGTGTTCACCGCCTTGCCTGGAAAGCAGGTGTCAAGGCGGTTAGCTATTACCGCGATGGATCAAGGGACGATCAGGTATTGACCTCGATGGGTTCGACGACACCGGCGGAGCCAGCGAAGGCGGAGGTGAAGCCTGAGGCTTCCCTGAGTGAGGTTGCCACAGAGACTTTGGGCACATTTGCTCCTTCGATGAAACCAACGAAACTTGACGCCTACGGGAAGCTCGAGAGACCGCGTGAGCTGGTTGGCGCGACCTGGCAGATTCCATTTGATCACCAGAATCTTTATGTCACGGTCAATCACGACACCCATCGTATTCTTGAGATATTCGCGACTGGAGGAGGGCTTTCAGTGTCGGTCGGATTGCTCGCCTCGAAGATGCTCCGTGGTGGGTTCGAGCCGGAAGAATTGGCTGCGAGCCTCAACAAGGTGATCGGCACACACTCCGTCTGGTTTCACGAGCGACTCTGCACCTCTCCGGAGCAGGCGGTGGCGGAGTGCATCATGGTCACCAAACGACGGATCATGAATCTCCCGGATTCGGCGCGCGCGACCGCAAAAATGGCCGTCAGCGCCGGCACCACAACTTCAATCAATCTTGCACCCGCCGCGGCGAAGGTCCAGATTACAGTCTGCCCTGAATGCAGCGGCAATCAGGTCGAGTTCAATGGCGGCTGCTACACCTGTCGCGATTGCGGCTTTTCGAAATGCGTCTAGTGAGAACTGAGATGTTCCTCCTTTTCCCTTGAAACACGAGGAGTCTACGGATTCCTCGTGTATGTTTCTCGGTTACCGATCGAGTCCTTGATAAGTGCGAACGCCGCGAGCGTGCCAGCCACACCTCGTGACCCCTCGAGCATTGTCGAGAGGAAATCCAGATGCTCACCGATCGAGGCAATCTCCCTCGGTGTCGGTTCGCACGCGATCGCTGCCTGATACCTCCGGCTGACATCGTGCCAGTCTCTCTCAAGTCTCCGATCAATCAAATACCTCAACAAGAGCGCGTCAGCCAACGCCAACTGATCCTGGAAACGCGGTTCCCCGATTCGCGCCTGAGTCTCTACCTTCTTGACCACTTCGCGAAGCTCACGAGCGAGGGGGGAGGCGACGCGCCTCGCAGGCCCGCGCGCCGCAAGCCAGCGACACATAGCGTAGTTGAGCGCCGCCATTGAACCCGTCGTTGAAGGACTCATTGACTCAACAGTCAGTCTGTCGGCCCTGAGGTAGTTCTCCTGAGCGCGTCCGAGATGACGAAGTCGCACCGGCCCAGCGGCCCTCATTGCGAGCTGCTTCGAGAGACTGCCGCAGAGAGCCAATCTTTCGACTGTTGGACCAAGTTGCAGGAGCCATTCCAGTCTTGCGGTTGCCTCGTCGTAAATCCGCTCAATCTGCCCATTCACCTTCCGGCCTTGAACTCCATCGAGGGCGCGCGCCTGTTGCAAGAGAAGATCGATGAGTCGCTCTGCCGCCTTGAGGGTTGCTTCAGCCCCTGGCGCGAGCAACGCCCTCCGATAACAGTCTGTCGCCTGCGGGAAATCACGGAACTCGCCCCAAGCCTCCCCGAGCGCTGCGAGCATCTCACCGTCGATCCACATTGACGGCATCATCGCCAGCAACGCTTCAAGCTCGCCCTTGAGTTTCTCCAAAGCACTCGAGTCTGCCTTTCTCGCCGATCCGGCTAAGCTGAGAATCCGGTCGAGGAATTCACGTCTCGAGTAGTAAGCGCCAGAGCCAGCGCTCGCCGCCGGTACATTGGTCAGGGTAAATGCCGGATTCCCGTAACACTGGTAGGCACCCCAGGTGTTGACGTTGGGATGTTGCCGGGCGGTCTGTTGCCGGGCCGAAAGAACCGCATCGCCGAAGTTCGCTCCCCCAAGGATGGCCCGGTAGAAGGTCTCGGCAAAAGTCGACGCTGCTTGATCGTCAACCGCCCAGCCCGCCGCGACAATGGCTTTGACCCCCATCTTGATAAGCTCCTCCGCGATGCTTGCGGCGAGACGATCCGGCCGATCAACGAGGAGTTTTTGCGGTCGATCCGTTCGAGCTAAATGGCAACAATTGAGAAAGACCAGATCAGGCACTATGCGGAGCTTGACGATCTCCTTCGATGTCAGGAAAACCCCATCGCTCAGCAGCAGTCCGCTTTCATCTGGCTTGAGAGGGTTGTAGGCGCCATGACCAGCAAGATGGAGAACGCGATAGTCACGCGCGAAGAGCTCATTGATGACCGTTAGCGCGTCGGGGCGGAGCAGCGGTCCAGCTACCGAATAGCCCGCCTCAGCCAGCACATTTGCCACCGTCCGGGCTTCCTGTTGCGCTCCTGCGAGTTCGGCCTGGCCGCTATCCGTGTCGCCGACAATGAGCACATTGCGTCCGCTCGAGGCCTGTGGATTCTGGCGAAAGCTGGTCACCTTGAACTGCCGGACGAGCCCCTGGCGCAGAACGAATGGGTCGACGCGCCCATAAGCACGCGCTGCGAGCAGTTCCCACGGGTATTGCGCCGCCGATGCATCGAGCACGAGTGCGAGGTTGGCTTCGATTGCGGCCTGGTCCTTGAGGAGGTTTGGAATCAGCAATTCGTAGAGTGTGGCGCAAAGATCGGGATCATATGTCGTCGATTTGATCGCGCTCGCGACGAGTTGATCGACAAGCCGTCTTTGCATGGACTCAAGGCGATCCTCGGCG
>JANNRD010000395.1:0-5838 GCA_031401095.1 Acidobacteriota bacterium | reverse complement strand
GTTCGATACAACACCAGAAACACACGCGGTTAATACCCCGGTTTACAAGGTGTCGGTTCACCCCCCGTCCGAGACGCTCGCCGCGAATGGTCTTCCCATGAGGAGGCTGTCGTTTCGAAATGATGATGGACCGCCGGCGATCGGCAAGGACTCTCGGTTGACGTTTTCCGCGCCCTCTGATGGTGACTACATCGTCAGTATCCGCGATACGCGCGGGCAAGCCGGAGATCGCTTCGCGTATCGTCTCTCGATCCACGAACCTGAACCGGACTTTCTCCTGGCCGCCGATCCCGAGAACCCGAATGTTCCATTGGGCGGGCAGATTCCGATCATCGTCACGGCGACGCGACTTGATGATTTCGACGGTGACATCGACGTCACCGTTCGCGGCCTCCCGGCTGGATTCCGCGTCGAGCCGGGCGTTATTCCTCACGGTGAGTCATCAACGGTGATTCTTCTTTCGGCGGAGCCGAGCGCGAGTGGCAGCTTTCCATTGAAGATCACTGGAACGGCGACGATCAATGGCCGCGAGCGGACTCGTGAGGTCGATTTCGAAGAGCGGGCAAGTCTGGTTTCTCTGGCACCGGCGCCGGAATTGACGGTCAGCGCAACGCCCGGTGAGGTGAGTCTCGCGCCGGGCGCGCAGACATACGTCACCGTCTCGATCAAACGCGAGCGCGGGTTCGCGGGCCGTGTTCCCATTGATGTCAGGAATCTGCCACCTGGTGTTCTGGTCAAGGACGTCGGTCTCAACGGCGTGCTCATCACTGAGGCCGAAACGTCGCAGCGCTTTCTGATCGAGGCCCTGCCGTGGGCCGAACCAACAAATCGCAACATCTTTGTCATCGGGCGAATTGAGACCACTTCGCCTCAGCGCTCGGAGTTCCCGGCACCTCCACTGAAACTGCGAATTCAGTCGCGACCGGCGGAGCGAATCGCCGATAGAAACAAACGGGATGACTGACTCTCGATGAGCGACACGGATGCAGACAAGAACAAGCTGCGAGGGTGGGTCCAGCAGATGGACGCTTCGCACAGACGCCAGCTGATGCAGGTTCTCGCTGAAGACGCATCTCTGCTTCAGGAGACGAGCGTTGACCTGGCGGAGGCACAATTGCGCCGACTCTCGGACGAGCGCGGCTTGAATTGGGACGCCCTCTCGGAAAGCGATCGCGAACGCTTCCTTGATATGCTGGTGCGCGAGGATGCTGAGGCAACGCAGACCAACGCAGCATCGCAGCACTCATCTCGAAAGTCCATCTGTCTTCAGTGCGGTCGCGACCTGACCCCTCACGATCTCTACCGCGTCTACTTCAGTCAGCGCCCGACGAGTACCGATGTCATCGTTGGCAAACTCTTTGTGATTGACTCGGAGGAGCCGCATGTGCAGTTCCCGGTGCCAGCCGAGAGTGAGATGCTCATTGGCCGGCTGGATCCCAACAGGGGAATTCGCCCTGAGGTGGATTTGTCACGCTACGATCCCGCCGCACGCGTCTCGCGGAAACACGCACGAATCACGGTCAGGGGCGATCAGTTCTTCATCGAAGACCTCGACAGTGCCAACGGGACGTTCATCAACGGCCGCCTTCGCTTGAAGCCACACGAGTTGCATGCCCTCGAGAGTGGGGACTTGATCAGGATTGGACAGACGACACTGCAGTTTCTGATCGCGATCTTGCCAAACGATCACGCTGAGCATCACCAACCTCGAGCTTAGCCACTCCGAGCCGCCAGTCTCGCAAGGAATTTCCGTCATCAACGTTAAAGCAGCAAAGTCATTCTTGGAGGAATAATGAGTAAGGAGAAAGTCTCACGGGGCCTCGACGCATATGTTCGCAGTGTTCGATCCGAGTTTGAGGAGAAGCTGGCGACACTTGTCGAAATACCCAGCATCAGTATGGATCCCGAGAAACACGCGGATATCTTGAAATGCGGCGACACCGCGGCCGAGTACCTTCGCGCCGTCGGCGCGCGTGCCGAATGCGTTAAGACTCCCGGAAACCCTGTCGTCTTTGGCACGATCGTGACAGATAAGAAGTACCCGACGCTGACGATCTATAACCACCTTGACGTGCAACCAGCGGATGCGTCCGAGTGGCGCCGCTCACCCTTTGCATTTTACAAATCTGGTGACCGCTATGAAGGCCGTGGAACCACCGACGATAAGGGCCCGGCGTTAACGGCATTGATGGCAGTTCGCTACGCTGTCGAAAACGCCATTCCGTTGAACTTCAAGTTCCTTTGGGAGCTCGAGGAGGAAATTGGAAGTCCGAACTTTGAGAGCTTCATCAAAAAGGAACGGAAGCGCCTCGCAACAGATTCGGTACTTGTCTCGGACACCATCTGGATTGCGCGAGGCAAGCCGGCGATTCCCTATGGGCTTCGAGGTCTGCAGGCCATCCTCTTCTCTCTCCAAACGCATGCCAAAGACGTCCATTCGGGACTGGTCGGTGGAGCGGCGCGAAACCCGATCGGGGAACTCTGCGACGTCATCAGCCGCTGTTATGACGCACGCTCGGGCAGGGTCAAGATCAAGGGATTCTACGATGACGTCAAGCCCCCGACAAAGGCTGAGATCGCGAGCTTTCTGAATTCAGGCTTTACGACCAAAGGCTATCAGAAGGCTCACGAACTGAATTCCATTCGGCCACATCTCAAGAAGGACGCTGACGTCCTCAAGGCATTTATGGCTGAGCCAACGTTCGAGTTACATGGCATCGTTGGCGGCTATCGTGGGCCAGGCATCAAGACGATCGTCCCGCATCGAGCCGAAGCCAAGATCAGCACGCGACTTGTGCCAGATCAGGATCCGGACAAGATCGTGCAGTTGATCCGGAATTTCGTCAAGCAGATAAATCCCGATGTCAAGGTCGACGCAATCCAAAAGCTTGAGCCATTCCTCGGCGAGTTCACTGGACCATATGCGGACGCGGCCCGCGAGGCAATGCGTTTCGCGTTTGGAAAGGATCCCGCGTTTACGCGCGAAGGAGGTTCGATCGGCGCCGTCGTAACCATGCAACGCTATCTCAAGGCCCCGATCTCGTTTCTCGGCCTGAGCCTGCCGGAACACGGGTACCACGCCAAGAACGAGAACTTCGATTGGGGCCAAGCCTCGGGCGGGATCAAGATGTTCGTCAAGTACTTCGAGCAAGTAGCGAAGTTTGTTTAAGACAGAGCGTTGTCAGAACGACATCAGGTCCTGGAGCTTTTGCCAGAAGCTCTCGGCGACGGGCATGACTGATAGCCGGGGGAGACGAACGAGGTCGAAGTCCTTCAATTCTTCCACGCCTTTGATCTCGGCAAGGCTAAGCGCACGCGAGAGGTGCTTCTTTGGAGTGACATTGATGACGACGAGCTTTTCGTCGTTTTCGCGCGGGTCGGGATAGGGATCGCTCACCGCCTGCGCGATTCCAACGATCGCCTTCTCATCCCCTGAATGATAGATGAGTATCTCATCGCCCATACGGATATCTCGCAAATGCTTAAGGGCAAGGCTGTTGGAGACACCATCCCAGACCGCCTTCTTCTCTTTCTCGAGGTCGGCATAGGAATACTGGCTGGGTTCCGTCTTAAAGAGCCACCGTCGTGACATATAGGGTCCTTGCCTCTCCTTACCTGCCGATCAACCAGACTTTAGTTCAACTCTCCAGGGTCTTCGCAATCTCCACCAGAACGGCCTCGCTGACCGTTGCGAGGTCCGCCGGTGCAAGCAGCATCTGCATCCCGCGAGTGCCTGCGCTGACGCTGATTCTCTCAAACTTTAGAGCGCTCTGATCGACAAAAAGTGGGTACTTCTTCTTCGATCCCAGAGGGGAAACTCCCCCGCGTACATAGCCCGTCAACGATTGTATTTCCTTGACCGGTACCAACTCAACCCTTTTGTTCCCGCTGACGGCGGCGAGCTTCTTGAGATCCAAGTCAGAATTGGCCGGGACACAAGCCATGAGGACTCCCGTCCGATCACCGCGACCGACCAGCGTCTTGAAGACCGCTTCAGGTTCCATCTCAATCTTGCGCGCCACCGAGACCGCATCGAGTTCGGATTCGCTGAACTCGTACTCTCTGAGCTCGTAGCGGAGCCCTCTCTGCTCGAGAATCCTGACCGCGATGGTCTTCATTACTACCCCAGGGACCTCGGCTCTTGCGATGCGGAACCCAAAGTTCTTCATCCATCAGTGGCTGAGTGTCTTGCCTCGTACTGACTGATTTTGTCCTCGTGCTGAAGCGTCAATCCGATGTCATCGTACCCACCCAGGAGACAATCACGTCTGAACGGGTCGACCTCAAACTTAATGACCATCCCGTCATCATCGGCGATCGTCTGGCTGCGAAGATCGACGCGCAGCTGATATCCGTTTTTGTCCTTGACTCGTTTGAACATCTCTTCCACCTGTTCTTCGGACAGAACGACCGGAAGCATCCCGTTCTTGAAGCAGTTATTGTAGAAGATATCGGCGAACGACGGCGCGATGATCACTCGGAAACCGAAGTCATCAAGCGCCCACGGAGCGTGTTCGCGGGACGACCCGCAGCCAAAATTCGCCCTCGCAACAAGAATCGACGCCCCCGCAAAGCGCGCCTGATTGAGCTCGAAATCCGGGTTGAGCGAGCCATCGGGCCGCAGTCGCCAGTCGAAGAAAAGGCACTCGCCAAACCCGGTCCGCTCGATCCGCTTGAGAAATTGCTTCGGGATGATCTGATCGGTGTCGACATTGACTCGATCAAGAAGTGCGACGATCCCCCTGAGTTCTGTAAAAGACTTCATCTGCAGTCACCTCACTACCACTTGCGAACGTCGACGAAATGACCGGCAATTGCCGCTGCTGCCGCCATTGAAGGGCTCACCAGATGCGTTCTTCCACCTGCTCCCTGACGCCCCTCAAAGTTCCGATTCGAAGTCGAGGCGCATCGCTCACCTGGTAGAAGGATGTCGGGATTCATGCCAAGACACATGCTGCAACCGGACTCACGCCATTCAAAACCCGCATCCTTGAAGACCTGGTCCAAACCTTCGCGCTCTGCCTGCCGTTTGATGGGCTGAGATCCGGGAACAACCATCGCATTGACCCGCGAGGCCACTCTGCGTCCCTTCACTATCGCCGCCGCCTCGCGCAGATCCTCGATCCGGGAATTCGTGCATGAGCCGATAAAGACACGATCAATCTTGATTTCCTCGACAGGCGTCCCTGGTCGGAGGTCCATGTATTCGAGCGCGCGTCGGGCAGCCTTGCGGGCATTCTCCGTCTCTAGCAATTCGGGGTCGATGATCGTTCCGGTGACGTCTGCAACCATCCCCGGGCTGGTTCCCCAACTAACCTGAGGCGCGAGCGACGAGATGTCGATTGTCAGCTCGCGATCGAAAGCTGCTCCAGCATCTGTCGGAAGTCTGCGCCAACCCGCGATTGCCTCCTTGAAGGCCTTCCCCTGCGGAGCAAGGCGGCGGCCATCGAGATAGGCGAACGTCGTTTCATCCGGTGCGATCATACCGGCTCGAGCTCCTGCCTCGATCGACATATTGCAGACCGTCATTCTCTGCTCCATCGAGAACGATCGAATGGCGGCGCCAGCATACTCGATGACGTACCCGGTCGCGCCGTCCGTTCCAATCGTGCGGATGATATAGAGAATGAGGTCCTTCGCCGTGACGCCGCGGGGCAGCGTTCCATCGACGCTAATGCGAAACGTCCTCGGGCGGGACTGCGGCAAACACTGCGTCGCCAGGACGTGCTCGACCTCGCTCGTCCCGATCCCAAACGCAAGAGCGCCAAAGGCCCCGTGTGTCGAAGTATGGCTGTCGCCACAAACGATCGTCATGCCAGGCTGCGTGGCACCGAGCTC
>JANNRD010000394.1:0-8585 GCA_031401095.1 Acidobacteriota bacterium | reverse complement strand
GTCTATAATTTCTATAATGATGTCAACAATAATTTTACCCTTGACACATCTGACACTTTATACAGCACCCCTATTTCATTAGGGGATGTCTTTAATGCCAATCCGAACCATCAGATAAACCTGATAGTAAAACTGCAGGTTCCCACTAATGTTAATCCAGGAATAACTGATGTTCTTACAATAACCGCAACTTTAGATCCGACAGATCCTGCAAAGCTAAATTTAACCGCCCAGGTAACGGATACAACCAATGTAATCAATATAGGCAGCGGTTCTCTCAGGCTACTGGCCGCTCATGCGCTATGACCCCCGCCTTCGGGAGCAAGGTAAGAACCCCTTCCAGTTGGACTCAAAATCGCCGAGTATCCCGTTCAAGCGGTACGCCTATCAGGAGACGCGCTACACCATGCTCGTGCGGAGCGATCCGGAAGCGGCGCGCGAACTCCTTCGCCTGGCACAGGATGATGTCGAGCGCCAGTGGCGCATCTATGAGTACCGGGCCTCGATGCCCGGACGGGCTGACTACCCTGTCGCAAGGCCGGCGGAATCCGAAAAGGAGGAAGCAACGACCAGGGAAGGAGGAGGAGATCAATGATCGACCTGACAACAAGGTATCTCGGAATGACGCTGAAGAGCCCGCTGGTGGCTTCGGCTTCGCCGCTCTGTGAGCTGATTGAGAATCTGCAGAGATTGGAAGAGTACGGGATCGGAGCCGCAGTGCTCCCTTCCCTTTTTGAGGAGCAGTTAGGCCTCGAAAGTGGGGCGTTGGATTCCGACCTGCATCGCGGCGCAGAGAGCTTTGGCGAAGCGCTCAGCTACTTTCCCGAAATGGATGACTACAATCTGGGCCCGGAAGCCTACCTCGAGTTGATCCGCAAGGCCCGGGCGGCTGTTTCCATTCCAGTGATCGCCAGCCTTAACGGCTCCTCGCGAAGCGGCTGGATCGACTACGCACGGCAGATCGAGCAGGCAGGCGCGAGCGCGTTGGAGCTGAACCTCTACAATCTTGTAACAGATCCGGGACGCACTGCGGCCGAAGTGGAGCAGGGCTACTGCGACCTGGTCGGTGAGGTGAAGAAGAGCATTAAGATTCCGCTGGCGGTGAAGGTTTCGATGTTTTTCACCGCGCCTGTCAACATGGCGAGGCGACTGGACGAGGCGGGGGCCGATGCACTGGTCTTGTTCAATCGCTTTTATCAGGCTGATTTCGACATCGAGCAACTCGAAGTTGTGCCTAGCCTGACGTTGAGCCGTCCGTACGAACTGCTGCTCCGATTGCGCTGGGTGGCCATCACCTACGGGCAAGTCAAGGCTGACTTGGCCATCACCGGCGGAGTGCACAGCGCCGGAGACGTGCTGAAATCGATGATGGCGGGCGCAAAAGTTGCCATGATGACGTCAGCTTTACTGCAGAACGGTGTCGAACACGTGCGACACGTCCTGGAAGACCTGGTGCGTTGGATGGAAGAACATGAATACTCATCGATCCAGCAGATGCAGGGCAGCCTGAGCCATCGCAGCGCCCCCAATCCTGCCGCCATCGAGCGGATGAACTACATCCGCGTGCTCAGCTCCTACACCCTCGATCCTGTGGGGCGGGGCCGCTAGAGTAAGCTCAACCTCGGGCGCTGAAACTGGCGGTTGATCCCTCGATTTACCACCCCGGGCCCGATGACATTTGACGACCCCGAGTGACCTCGCGGAGCCGACTGGGGTACCCGTCATGCCCTGGTGGCGAAGGGATCGGTGAGCAACGCTCGGATCGGTGCCTGCGCAGCAAAGAGTACGCGTCCGAGCCCGAGTCCCAATCCAAGGCCGAAACAGGCGCCCCAGAGCAGCATCCCCGTCGGTCCACCAAAATAAGAGTAGAGAAAGCTGCCCGCAAAGTACCCAAGCGAGTTGGCCACAAAGAGAATGAAGGCCATCCCGGCAAGCTTCTTCAGAACGTCAAACGCGAGGGCCAGGACGAGAGCCATGAGCACCGTCCCCGCCAGCGAGCCCAACCACTCGCCCGTCACAGGGCCACACGCGAAATAAGCCACTGTCCATCCGATGGCGTAGACGAGAAAGGCGACGCTGAAGAGCAGATAGAATCTCGCCAGCTGACCCGCCCCGATTACCAAAGGGCTGAGAACCCCGCCCCCGACGCTGATGAAGAGGACAGTCCACGTCAAATAGGCCCCGGTCAGGCCAAGGTTTTGGTACATCCATCGCTCGCCGAGCGCGACGGTGCCGAAAACGATCAGGCTTGCGAGACAGAACCCGACGCCGGCGACAAGAAGTGACTCAGGCTGAGAAGGAGTCCGCGCTGTTGAGCCGGTGAGGCGGACTCTTGCAATGACTCGCTCGGGTGAGAGGCCGAATAGGTCCATCGGATTCCTCCATCATCTGGCTCCATGATCTGGTTTTGACGCCAGGCCGAAGGGTGGTGTCGAACCTTCAGCGGGCGACTGAGTGTAATCGCTCGTGCGTGGAGAGTCGAGGTTTGATGCGCCATCGCGCGAGGCATTAGATTCCCGGCCGGAGCTGTGCCACCATTGCTGGCCATGACGAACACATCGGAACCGACACCCCGTCCCCGCCCGCTCGAGGATGTGACTGTCCTTGATCTGACAGTCGCTCTTGCCGGGCCATTTGCGACTTTGCTTCTCGCCGGCCTCGGAGCGCGCGTGATCAAGGTTGAGGATCCGAGCAACGGCGACTCGTGCCGAACGAACTCACCCTATCTTGGCGCAACTGGAGCAAAGCTGACGCGTGAGACAGAAGATGACATCTCGATCTCTGCTCTCAATCGACTCCGCAACAAGCTCGGGATCAGCCTCAACCTCAAGCATCCGCGATCAAAAGACGTCTTTGCCGATCTCGTCGCGAGCGCTGATATCCTGGTCGAGAACTTCAGCAAGGGGACTCTCGAACGGCTCGGTGCTGGATACGATTCCGTCCGGGAACTCAACCCGCGCCTAGTCTACTGCTCGATTACAGGTTTCGGCACGGACGGTGAATCCGGGTCGGCTAAGGCGATGGACGCGATCATTCAGGCGCTGAGCGGCATGATGATGACATCGGGCGAGGAACACGACCCGCCCACCCGCCTCGGCGTTCCGCTCGCGGATCTGACGACACCGATCTACGCTGTCATTGGAATTCTCGCCGCGCTGCACCAGGCCCGGCGCACTGGCCTCGGCCAGCACGTCGACGTTTCCATGCTTGGCGCAATGACCTCGCTTGTCGCCTGCGAACACTTCGATGCCCTTGCACAATGTGGCGTGCCATCGAGAACCGGCCAGAGAGCAACACGGCTGGCACCGTTCGGCCTCTACAAAACCGCAGATGGTTACGTCTCGATCTGCGCGCCAACCGACAAGTTCGCCCATCGAGTGCTGGACGCAATCGGGGCGCCGGAGCTGGCCGGGGACCCACGGTTTACGACCCGCGACGACCGTGTCAGAAACTTCGCTGAGTTGGACGCAATGATCGAGCGATGGACGAGTTCCAGGACGCTGGTCAGCGTTCTCGCCCAACTCGAGGAAGCTGGTGTGCCGGCGGCGGAAGTTCGTGATCCAAAGGTGGCGGTCAGAGATCCCCGCGTCACGGCTCGCGAAGAGACCGTCCCATTGCTTCACCCACAATTTGGTGCAGTCGGAGAATTCTATGGAACGGGGGTTCCAATGAGGTTTTCCGGCGCGACAACGGGGTTCGACCAACCACCGCCCTCACTCGGAGAACACAATCAGAAGGTCTATGGAGACATTCTTGGTTACTCGATCGAAAGGATCCAGGAATTGCGCTCAGAGGGTGTTATCTGAATGGGTGCGCGGTGGTAGCAAGCGAGAAGTAGCGAGACCGGAACCGCCGCGGTGCCAGATTCAGAACTCCCCGTCTTTCCTGAATTTCTCCTGAGCGAGCCTTCGAAACTCTGCGGTGCCTCGACCAAGGCGATCAAGCAGCTCGTCTTTGGAGAGATCGCCGCTCTCTCTTACAAGAGAGATCAGATGCTGGCACTCACTGGTATCCATGAAGCGGGTCGCCTCAAGAAGGCGGCCCTCCTCGCCAAACGGAATCGCGAGGAATCCGTGTTTGTCGGCGTGAATCAGTTGGCCGGGCGCGATCCGCTGACCGAACACCTCAACCTCGCAATTCCAGGAGACGGGCCAGGAATAAGCGTGCCCGACGCACAGTCGTCGAGCGAGTGCCTTGAACCCGGCATAGTTCATTTCGTCAACATCGCGGATCGCTCCATCGGTGATCGTCCCGACGCAACCAAACGCACGATGAACGTTGGCATTGACTTCACCCCAAAATGAGCCAATCACTCGAGGCTTGTCGAGGTCCTGGACGACAACGATCTTCGGACCCGGAACGCTTGCGATGTATCTGCGGTACTCCTGCCACCCGTTCGGGACGCTCTCACGGTGCCTGGCATTGGCCGGCTCGATGACCAGCGTCACGGCGTAGCCCACCATCGCTCCCATATGCGGCATGAAATCGACCGCCTCCTCGATGTTGATGGCATCGCGACTACGATCACCGGACGTAATCTGCTCCCAGCCGTTATAGATCGTCGGCGTATTCCAGCGTCTCAGCTCAAGTAGATCGCCATGCTCGATCGGAGGCTTCTTGCTGTTGGATGGTGGCATAGGGTTCCTCAGAAAAGTCAACGGCGGCGTACCCGCGGGCGCGGCATCCCACGCTTCCTCCAAAACACGAATCCGTCAAGTCGGGTCCGATCAGGCAGGCCTCCAAGTGTACTCGCTCCCGCGCTTGCAGTCGAGCTTGTGACTCGCGGTCCTGCCGGTCAACATTCGTCCGGGACCGCGATGCGAAGTGATTCCTGACGTGGGCCGCCGCTCTCGATTGGCGTCGATCGAAGGGGGGATATCCTTCTTGCACGGGACACCTCCCGCTTCAAAAGGCAGCCGGAAGTAATGAGAAAGAAAAAACATCCACCTTGGTCGTGACAATCCTGCGATTTCGATTAAGATATCCGCCTCGTCAATTCAAACGGAACCACGATGTCGCTTGTCAGGGAACTCTCCAGGGAATTTTCCAGTTCGTCTCGATCGCGCGGCTTGGCTTACTTTGAGAAGGGGCGCGTGACGATCAACGACACCTCGGATTGGCACGTCCACGCCAGTGTACGTGGGAGCCGTACTTACGAAGTTGACCTTTCAATCGAAGGAGAGGATCGACTCGTAGTGCGCTGTGACTGCCACGCGTTCGAGACGGCTCCTTGCAAACACCTTTGGGCGACGATGCTCGCGGCGAATGAAAAAGGGCACTTACGTGGCACAGGCAAGCCTTTCCAATTGGAGATGGAACCTGATTTCGATGACGAGGATCAACCTGACGATGGTCCGTTCGTAGAGTATCTCATGAATCCTTCCATCACCCCGTCCCTGGGGAGGGGGAGGCTCCCGGGGTGGAAAGAGCTGTTGGCCGACCTCAACCGCGACGCGCGCTCAATCAGTCCGGGGCGTGGCGATGAATGGTCGCACGCGCGCCGGATCATCTACGTGGTTGACATTCCGGCCACTCTCGAAACACAGCATCTGATCTTCGAAACGCTCCTTCAGGACCTGAGGCAGGACGGCGAGTGGGGCAAGTTGCGCAAGCAACGCATGCCGCGATGGCAGCTCGCCGAGCTGCCGGACCCCGGTGACCGTCAGGTCTTCGCCATGCTCGCCGGCTCGCGCGAGCAGATGGATTCCAGCTATTACGGAAACAACTATCGGGACCCTTACGACACGGTTCCGGCTCGTTACCGCCTGACGTCGCCGCTGTCTCTGATCGTCGTGCCTCTGATCGCCCGAAGTGGACGCTGTTTTCTGAGGCTTGATAGCCGGTCGGAAGAAACTATAGAGGTCAAATGGGATGAGCGCGGGCCGTGGCGTTTTTCGGTAGTGGTGCGCGGCAACAAGAGCCAGCCTCATCAATATCTGGTCGAAGGCATTCTGCGGCGAGGGGAGGAACAACTAGATCTCATGAGTCCTCTGCTGATGCTGCACGGGGGATTGATCTTCACCAGCGAAAGCGTCGCGGGTTTGGATGATGGTGGCGCATTCCAGTGGGTTTCGATCCTGAGACGCGCCAGCACGCTCGCCGTTCCCGCAGATCAGATTGGCGAGTTCATGACCCAGGTTCTCGGTGCACCGCATCCGCCGAGGCTCGAACTGCCGGAAGACCTGCGTTACGAGGAAGTGACGGTCAGGCCTCAACCACGTCTGACATTCAAATCGCAGCGGCACAACAGCAGAGTGCGTGCGCGCCTATCGTTCTGTTACGAGCCGCGTTCGCAAGACTGCATCCTCGACGAGGACGATCCTCGCGGAGGAATTTACGAAGTCGCACGCCGCCGCTTCATCCTCAGAGATCGCGAAGCGGAAAGAGCGGCGACGAACCGCCTGACCGAGATCGGCTTGAAATTCGTCGGGCCGACCTACTACGAGAAACAATCAGGCTGGGAAGTAGCGCTGACAAAGCTGCCGCGCGTCGCCCGCGAGCTCGTCGCTGAAGGCTGGCACGTCGAGGCGGAAGGCAAGACGTTGCGCAATCCTGGTGCGATCAAGATGCAGGTCAGCTCGGGTATTGACTGGTTCGAGCTGCACGGCACCGTTGATTTCGGCGGAGCGTTCGCGAGGTTGCCTGAGCTTTTGGCGGCGCTGAAACGCGGCGACAATATGGTCAGGCTCGACGACGGTGCCTATGGGATCCTGCCCGAGGAATGGATGAAGAAGTATGGCCTGATTGCCGGATTGGGTGAAGTGCACAAAGATCATCTGCGTTTTCGCAGGACACAAGTCGGCGTGCTCGATGCTCTCCTCGCGGCGCAGCCTGACGCCAATTTCGATGAGACGTTCGCTCACGCCCGCGAAAGACTGAAGCGGTTTAACTGCATCGAGCCCGCCGATCCGCCCAACGAGTTCAACGGAGAATTGCGACCGTACCAGAAAGATGGCTTGGGGTGGATACGCTTCCTGCGCGACTTCGGATTCGGTGGCTGTCTGGCGGACGATATGGGATTGGGCAAGACAGTGCAGGTGCTCGCTCTGCTGGAAGAGCGGCGTGAACTACGCGAGGGTTTTGATTCCAGCGCGAGGGCGGAACAAGATAGTTCATCGCGAACCATAAACAAGCTTGCTCCGTCACTCGTCGTCGTTCCAAAATCGCTCGTCTTCAACTGGAAAGCTGAGGCTGCCCGTTTCACGCCGAAGCTGCGCGTGCTCGATCACACGGGGCTCCTGAGACAGAAAGAGGGCGTTGCACATTTCGACGAATACGACCTGATCCTGACGACCTACGGCACGCTGCGCAACGACGCGGTTCTGTTCAAAGACCGGCGCTTCGACTACGTCATCCTGGACGAAGCGCAGGCAATCAAGAACTCGGGAACGGCGTCGGCGAAGGCGGCGCGATTGTTGCGCGCCGATCACCGTTTGACGCTGAGCGGAACACCGGTCGAAAACCACCTGGGCGAACTGTGGAGCATATTTGAATTCCTGAACCCAGGGATGCTCGGCACGACTTCCATCTACAAACTCACGGGCGCCGCTGCGCGCAACCCTGACGAGGAAACGAGAAAGCTGCTCGCCCACGCACTACGACCCTTTATCCTTCGTCGCACCAAGAGTGAAGTCGCAAAAGATCTACCGCCAAAGCACGAACAGACCATCTTCTGCGAACTCGAACCGAAACAGCGCAGGCTTTATGACGAACTTCGAGATCATTACCGCAACACGCTGCTCGATCGGATCGCGCGCGACGGAATCGCAAAATCAAAGATCCACGTGCTGGAAGCCCTGTTGCGATTGCGTCAGGCCGCTCTCCATCCAGGGTTGATCGACAGGAAACGCGTTCATGAGGCTGCGGCGAAACTAGACATGTTGCTGCCCCAACTGATCGCATTGGTGGAGGATGATCACAAGGTTCTGGTCTTTTCCCAGTTCACCTCCTTTCTTTCGATCCTGCGCGGACAGCTCGATAAGGAGACTGTCGAATACGAATACCTCGACGGCAAAACGCGAGACCGGCAGGCACGGGTCGAAAGGTTTCAGAACGATCCCGGCTGCAAATTGTTTCTGATCAGTTTGAAGGCCGGCGGATTGGGGTTGAACCTGACCGCGGCCGAATATGTTTATCTGCTCGACCCGTGGTGGAACCCGGCGGTCGAGTCGCAGGCGATTGACCGCGCGCACCGCATCGGCCAGAAGCGACAGGTTTTTGCGTACCGAATCATCTGCCGCGACACCGTTGAAGAGAAAGTCCTGGCGTTGCAGAACACGAAGCGAGATCTCGCTGATGCGATCATCAACGCCGACAACAGCCTGATCCGCAATCTGGCGAAGGAGGATTTGGAGTTGCTTTTGTCTTGAGCGAGACGCGAAACCCGGATTATTCTCGCGTCTTTTAGGTCAGCCCTACTCGGCGTCATCGGATATGTGAGAGCGAATCGGGACGATCCTCTCCCAGGCTGGCCCTATCGTGAGGTCTCTCGATCAGGAACCTCAGCAGGATCCTCTTCAGCCAGAAGAAGGCCGCCCGGACCAACCCTCCGCAACTCGGGCTTGCATTAGACAGACACACTACTC
>JANNRD010000393.1:0-2569 GCA_031401095.1 Acidobacteriota bacterium | reverse complement strand
AGGCTTCTCGCCTCTCGGATCGGGACGATCCCTTCTCTGGCGATTGCGGTGCGATCTTCGTAGTCTGACGCATGGTGGCGTATCCTTTGCCCAACGTGGGCGGTTCGAGATTCAAAACACCTCAACAGGATACGCCGCCTTTCTCCTCTCTTCATCAAAACACAACTTTCAAGTGCGGCCGGGCAAGGTCACACACTCGAGCGGGTGGGAATCCCGCCTCGGTAAGGTTTGGCCAACCGCCGAGTAGCGAGCCCTTGGAGGAAGAGGAGTGATCCTCGACTTTAAGCGTAGGGCCGCAAGCATGTAGGCCGTAAGCCGAAAGGCTGAAGGGATTGAGCCCCGTAATTGTGCCATCGGGAAGGAGGACGCTCTTTGAAAGGTGGAACTCAACACGCGGGCCGGCGTACTGGCTGCCGGCACGCGCTTCCCCGGGGTCGAAGACCATGGCATGCATGTCACCACGAGTGTGCGGCAACCCGGGAGACCCCGCGTCTGCTCCTCAGATGAGGAGAGGGTCCGATCAACTGAAAGAAGGAAGAAAGGATCTCTCAGACGCGGGGAGTCGGATCGTTTCGTAGTACCTGTGAAGGCGGGTAACGCTGCCGGAGGAAAGGAGACGACACATGACCGAGCGATGTAGCGAGACACCGTCCGTGCCCAGACGCGGAGAACCGGTGACAACCAGACTGCATCGCATCGCAGGCAAGGCCTGCCGAGAACCGGGGTTCCAATTCACAAGTCTGTATCACTTGCTGAATGCGGAACTTCTTCGACGCTGTTATGAGCGGCTGCGAAATCAAGCAGCCGCAGGCGTCGATGGGGAAACCAAAGCCACGTATGGTGCTGACCTGGAGGCCAATCTGGCGGACCTTGCCGACAGATTGCAACGCCTGGCCTACCGGCCACAGCCTGTACGTCGCACCTACATTCCGAAACCGGGGACCGACAAGCAACGCCCCTTGGGCATTCCCGCCTTGGAGGATAAGCTTGTCCAAGCGGCGCTGGTGGCCATCCTGGAGCCTGTCTATGAAGCGGACTTCATCGACGACTCTTACGGGTTCCGCCCTCAGCGCGGTTGTCACGATGCGCTGCGGGCGCTCAGCCGCGCAGTGGAATCTGGCCGCATCAACTGGATCGTGGAAGCCGATATCAAAGGTTTCTTTGACAACGTCGACCACGACTGGCTGATGAAATTTCTGGCTCACCGCATTCGTGACGAACGAGTTCTCCGGCTGATCACGCGATTGCTGCGGGCCGGTGTCATGGAAGACGGAGTCGTGCAGGTGACTGAGCAAGGAACGCCACAGGGAGGCGTGGCCTCCCCGCTCCTGGCCAATGTGTACCTGCACTACGTGCTAGATCTTTGGTTCGAGCGACGATTTCGCAAGACGTGTCGCGGACAGGCGAAGCTGATTCGCTACGCCGATGACTTCGTCGTGTGCTTTGAATGCCAAGCGGATGCCGAGCGATTCCAAGCGGAATTGGCTCAGCGGCTGGGCCAATTCGGGCTGGAAGTCGAACCCTCGAAAACCAAGCTGCTGGCCTTTGGTCCGCGAGCGCGTGAGCGTGCGAGGCAGGACGGGCGACGAAAGCCGGAGACGTTCGATTTCCTCGGCTTGACGCACTACTGCAGCACGACTCGGAATGGACGGCGGTTTCGGATGAAGCGTGTCACCGCGCGAAAGAAGTTTCGCCAGAAGCTGGCGGCCTTCCAGGAATGGCTCAAGCACATTCGCTCGCGCACGACCACACGGGATGTCTGGCAGCAGGCTTGTGCCCGGCTCCGTGGTCATTACGCCTATTATGGCGTAACCGACAATTCTCCTGGGATCATCCGGTTCGCTTTCGCGGCCCGGCAGCTGCTGAAGAAGTGGCTCAGCCGTCGCGGCGACAAGCGCCGTTTGAACTGGGAGAAGTTCCAGCTCATGGAACAACGCTTCCCGTTACCAAGGCCCAGGATTACGGTTTCCCTGTTCTAGCGGCAGATCCGGATTGCGACAGATCATGTGAGGAGCCGTGTGCGTTAATTGCGCAAGCACGGTTCTGGGAGGGGCGGCGGACAACTCTGGTATGGTTGAGATCTTGTGGCACCGCCGGGAAACCAGGCGGCAAACCGAGAACACAAACATCAACCTGCAGCCAGGGGAGGAAGTCGTCTACTCGACCAATATCTCCCTTGTTGATCGCCGTCTTCCCTGCAAACATCTACCTTTACCAGCATCAGGAAATTGTCCCGGCATCGCCGACCGTACATCTTATACGCCTGTTATTCCAAGGCATACTGATCTGGATGGCGTTTTGGCATGTCCGCGAGGTCCGGGTTGCCGATGGCGATGCCTTCCAGCTCTACAGACGAAATCCATTCGCCGCCGGATTTGATCACGTCTTTTGAGCGGTCGCGGATGACGACAAACCCGTCAGAATCAATCGTGGCGACATCGCCGGTGAGGAACCAGCCGCCGGTCTTGGCGGAGCCGGCCTCGGCCTTGAAATACGAGTCGACAATCCAGTGGCCGCGGATGCCGAGATCGCCCTGCGCGGCGCCGTCTTCTGCGAGCTGCTGGCCTTG
>JANNRD010000392.1:0-7221 GCA_031401095.1 Acidobacteriota bacterium | reverse complement strand
GAGAGACGCTCGGCGAGGGCTGGACGCCATTGACACCAACACCGCGGCTTGGAGAGAGCCTCGGCCTCGACAATCTGTACATCAAGGACGAGTCTCTTAATCCAACCGGTTCCTTCAAGGCTCGCGGTCTTTGTCTGGCTGTTTCGATGGCGAAAGAACTGGGTATTCGCAAACTAGCCATCCCGTCGGCTGGGAACGCGGCGGGCGCCCTCGCCGCTTATGCCGCTGTCGCAGGTCTTGAAGCGCACATCTTCATGCCTCGTGACACACCGCTTGCGAATCGTCTCGAGTGCGAGGTGACGGGCGCGCATGTCACGCTTCTCGACGGCTTGATTACGGATTGCGGGGCCGAAGTCGCGCGACGCAAGGACGCCGAGGGCTGGTTCGATGTCTCGACCCTCAAGGAGCCCTACCGGATCGAAGGCAAGAAGACGATGGGCTATGAGCTCGCAGAGCAGCTGGATTGGCGGTTGCCCGATGCGATTCTCTATCCCACGGGTGGCGGAACCGGACTCGTCGGCATGTGGAAGGCGTTTGATGAAATGGAGGAGATGGGCTGGATCGGCCCGGCACGACCGCGAATGTATTCGATTCAAGCATCCGGCTGCGCGCCGATCGTTCGAGCCTTCGAGAATGGCTGGAGCGAAGCTCCCGAGTTCGAGAATGCGCAGACGGTTGCATCAGGCCTTCGCGTGCCGCGCGCCATCGGTGACTTCATCATGCTGGACATCATCCGCCGAAGCGGTGGCTCAGCCCTTGCCGTCGACGATTGCGAGATGATCGCAGCGGCCCGCGAGATAGGCGCCGCTGAGGGGATTTTCTGTGCACCGGAAGGGGCAGCTTGTCTGCCAGCACTCCGCCGGTTGATCTCAGCGGGCGCGATTAAACAGCGTGATGACGTGGTCGTGTTCAATACCGGGGCGGGGGTCAAGTATCTCGAGGCATTCGGGAGTTGACGATTTGCCCTTCTTCGCTCTCAGGCTGAAGCGTGAGCGACTACGATTTTGGCTTCTGCGGCAGTGTCAGTGTCGGGGTTTCCTGGTGAGGCTTGGTTCTCGTCGACCAGTACTCGCGAAATGCCTTGAGTAGTTGCTCGATGTCCGTGGCCGTGATCGCGCCCATGGTTGCGATCCGAAACATCTCACCGGCAAGCTTGCCCTGACCAGCGTAGATGACAAATCCCGCCTGTTTGAGGTGGTTGTGCAGGCTGCTGTAATCACTCCCGCCAGGGATGCGGTATGCCGTCAGGAGAGACGATGCGGGTTCCCTGATGTCGAGCAGCGGCTCGATACTCTGGCCGCGAAGTCCATCAAATAAGCGTTGTGTGAGCTCCCGGTATTGCGCGCGTCGGCTGCGCCATCCCCCCGCATCAACCAACTCTTCAAGCGCTTCATTAAGGGCAAAATAGAGACTGACAGCAGGGGTAAACGGCGTCGCATTGCGATTTTGCTCAGTGTACTGGCGGAAGAGGTCGAGGTAGACACTTGTCGCCCCGGTCTTACGTTTTGAGAAGCATGTCTTGCGGGCGAGGACGAATGAGACACCCGGGACTCCGTGAAGGCACTTGTAGGATGTACCGGCACAGGCGGCGAGGCCCCAGTTCTCGAAGTCGATCTCTTCCCCGCCAAAGCTCGAGACACAGTCAAGCAGCAGGCTCACGTCATGGCGGCGACAGATGTCGCCCAACCGGGAAATGTCATTGAGCCTGCCCGTCGTCGTTTCCAGATGAACGGCGAGCACGTGGGTGATCTCGGGCGTGTTGGTCAGGGTTTCTTCGGCAGCGGCAAAGTCTATCGAGTCTATCCAGTCAGCTCTGACAACGTGAGCCGTCTTATTCTGAGCATCGAGCATGGTTGCCATTCGCTCGCCATAGACGCCATTCGAGAGAACCAGGGCGTGGCCCTCGTGAGGCACCAAGGACCCGACCATCGCCTCAACGGCCGAGGTTCCGGAACCACTGATGAGGATGGCGGTGTAGTCACTGGCTGCTTGAGGGTAGACGGTGAGGAGCCGTGCACGGAGCTCTCCCATGAGTGCACTGAATTCAGGTTCGCGGTGACAGACATCCTCCCGCAGGAGAGCCTCCCGCACCCGTCTGGTGAGCGTCACAGGCCCCGGACTAAGAAGTTTCATTGAAGGCTTCCTCGCGCCAGGAGAAACGACTGGAAGCGCCTTCCAGGAGCTCTGAGCTCCAGGTCGACATCCTTGTGCGACATCTGGGCACAGGCACGCGGTGATTGTAATCCACAAGTGACCCTAATCCCAACGTCCGGAAAAAGTTGGTCATGCCCTGGATTGGTCAGGAGGAAGAGGAGGACTCACGCGGAGGCCGCGAAGAGACGCGAAGACTGAAAACCAAAAACAGATCGTCCACCCCAAGGCTCTCGCGTTTCTTCAGGTGCTTCGCGGCCTTCGCCTGAGTCCTCCTCTCCTTCTTCTTCCTCTGCTCCATCCAGGACATCGCCAGAAGCGCCCCATCAAGCCTCCAAAATGCCTCCCCAACAAAGATTTCTCCCGATTTCTTCCTGGATACCTGACAAAAGAGTCGTGTTATGGTAGATTACGAATTCGGAAAGAGAGAGAGGGTGGTGAACGAGCGGTGAAGATCACTTCGCAGGAAGAGTACGGATTACGTTGCATCCTGCAGTTGGCGCGTCGGGAGGGAGGCGCGCCGATGATGGTCCGCGAGGTCGCTGAACGCGAGGGACTTTCAGTCGCTTACGTCGAAAAACTGCTCCTCGTGATCAGTCGCGGCGGGATCATCGAAAGCGTGCGCGGTCCAAAGGGGGGCTATCGTTTGACTCGCCCCAGCAGTCAAGTCTCGATCGGAGAAGTCATGCGCGTCCTCGGTGGCATCCCCTCAAAAGACGAGATCTGCTCGCAGTTCACCGGGAATCACGACACTTGCGTCCATCACGGCGACTGCGGGTTGAGACCCATCTGGGCGAGTATTACCGACTTTGTTCATAGCGTCTTTGACAAGATCCCAATCTCAGTCCTCCTCCAGGGCGAGGTTGATGTCAAGATGGTCCAACTCTCGGGTAGACCGTCAAAGATTGATTGCCCAGTAATTGTTTGAAGGCCTCTTCCTTTTTTTGTGATCAAACCTGACTTCTTTGTCGTGTTTGATCAGGGGGCCATCGCGCCGAGACAGCTGATGGGGGTTTCAATGCGGCATAACGTCAGCATTGGAAAAGGATGGTCGCGAGGTTGATGTCGAATAGACTGCGAAGGGGAGAGAGATGAGCGCGATTGAGGCTCTTGCAAATCGGGAATACAAGTACGGGTTTGTCACGGATATCGAATCTGAAGTCGTACCGCGCGGATTGAATGAGGACATCGTCCGCACAATCTCCGCCAAAAAAGACGAACCCGCATGGATGCTCGCCTGGCGTCTCAAGGCCTACCGGCATTGGCTCAAGATGGTCGAACCAAACTGGGCCAATGTCCATTATCCAAAGATCGACTACCAGAACATCATCTATTACTCGGCGCCAAAACCGAAGGATCTCAAAAAGAGCCTCGATGAGGTCGACCCGACGCTTCTCGAGACATTCGAGAAGCTCGGGATCCCGCTCACCGAGCAGAAGATGCTTGCGGGCGTCGCCGTCGATGCAATCTTCGATAGCGTCTCCGTCGCGACCACCTTCAAGGATAAACTCGCAAAAGTCGGTGTCGTCTTCTGCTCATTCTCGGAAGCGGTTCGCGAACATCCCGATCTCGTCCAGAAGTATCTCGGTTCCGTCGTTCCTTATACCGACAATTACTTCGCCGCTCTCAACTCAGCAGTCTTCTCCGATGGCTCCTTCTGTTACATCCCGAAGGGCGTCCGCTGTCCAATGGAGCTTTCGTCGTACTTCCGAATCAACAACTCCGAATCGGGTCAGTTTGAAAGAACCTTGATCATCGCCGAGGAGCGGGCCAGCGTTTCGTACAATGAAGGTTGCACCGCGCCAAAATTCGACAAGAACCAGCTTCACGCCGCTGTCGTCGAATTGATCGCGCTCGATGACGCCGAGATCAAGTACTCAACTATCCAGAACTGGTACGCCGGCGATGCCGATGGGGTCGGCGGTATCTACAACTTCGTTACTAAACGCGGAAAATGTCTTGGCCGCAACTCACGCATTTCCTGGACGCAGGTCGAAACTGGTTCCGCGATCACCTGGAAGTACCCATCGTGCATCCTCCAGGGTGACAACTCCGTCGGAGAGTTCTACTCGGTCGCGTTAACAAACCATTTGCAGCAGGCGGATACCGGAACCAAGATGATTCATATCGGCAAGAATACGCGAAGCCGGATCATCACGAAGGGCATCTCGGCTGGTCGCTCGAGCAACAGTTATCGCGGCCTCGTGAAGATGCTCCCCAAGGCCGAGAACGCGCGCAACTATTCACAGTGCGACAGTCTGCTCATCGGCGCGCGCTGCAGCGCGAATACCTTCCCCTATATCGAGGTCGGCAACAACACCTCAAAGGTCGAGCACGAGGCTTCGACGTCCAAGATCAGCGAGGAGCAGCTCTTCTACTGTAGCCAACGCGGTATCTCGACTGAAGAAGCCGTCTCACTGATCATCAATGGCTTCTGTAAGGAAGTCTTTCGTGAGTTACCAATGGAGTTTGCCGTCGAAGCGACCCGTCTCCTCGGAATGAAGCTGGAAGGCAGCGTTGGCTAGAAAACAGGAAAGAACGAGAACGATGTTAGAGATCAGGAACCTACATGCTGGAATCGAAGGGAGAGACATCCTCCGTGGACTCAACCTGTCAGTCAACGCAGGCGAGATTCATGCAATCATGGGGCCGAATGGTTCGGGCAAAAGCACCCTCGCAAAAGTTCTTGCCGGGCACCCCTCGTATGCCGTAACGCAGGGCGAGGTCATCTACCAGGGCAGAAACCTCCTCGAACTTGGGCCGGATGAAAGGGCGAGGGAAGGAATCTTTCTTGCCTTTCAGTACCCGATCGAGATCCCGGGCGTGAGCAATGCGAATTTCCTGAGGATGGCGTACAACGAGAAGGCGAAGCACCGAGGGGCTGAAGAGCTGGATCCTCTCGAGTTTGACGATCTCATTCGCGAGAAGATGAAGATCGTCGAAATGGACACGAGCTTTATTAATCGCTCGGTCAATGAGGGCTTTTCCGGGGGTGAGAAAAAACGCAACGAAATACTGCAGATGGCGGTGCTCGACCCGCAGCTGGCGGTGCTCGATGAAACCGATTCCGGTCTCGATATCGACGCGCTGCGAATAGTCGCCAACGGCATCAACAAGCTCGCCACACCTGACAAGGGCATCATCCTCGTGACGCACTACCAGCGACTTCTCAACTACATCACCCCGGACTTTGTCCACGTCCTCTTCCAGGGTCGGATCGCAAAGTCAGGTGGGAAAGAGCTGGCACTCGAACTTGAAGCCAAAGGCTACGACTGGATCCGAGAGGCCGAGAGCGTCCGACTCGTCGGCGTTTGAGTCACCTGAGAGCAAACTTAAGAGAACGATGACACCCATCCTGGCCAAAGAGAAGGACAGTTTCCTCGCCGCTGTCGACACCTTGAGGAGAGTCCGGACCGGACAAGACGCGGTCTGGCTCGAAAATCTTCGTGACGACGCTGGCTCGAGGTTCGAAGCACTCAATCTGCCGACGACGCACGATGAGGAGTGGAAGTACACAAACATCACTCCGCTACTCAAACTTCCGTTGCGGCATTCGACTGATCTCGACTCTTCGCACGTCACCCGGGAGCAACTCGAACCCTTCACATTTGCCGAGGCCCGGACGAGTCTTCTCGTCTTTGTCAACGGTGCCTTTGCTGAGGAATTGTCAGACCTCTCGGGCATCCCGTCAGGAGTCGTCGTCGGAAGCATCGGCCGGCTCCCAACTGAACAAACCAGCATCCTGCGAGAGCATCTCGGTACTTACGCCCCGTACCGGGATGACGCGTTGGTCGCCCTCAACACAGCTCTCCTGGCTGACGGAGCGTGTGTCTTCATCCCCGAGGACGTCGTCATCGAATCGCCGATCCACGTGCTCTTCATTTCATCGGCTTCAGAGACAATCAACGCGGCTTACCCGCGAATCCTCCTGATTGCAGGACGCGGGTCGATCGCGACCGTTATCGAGAGCTATGTCTCAACCGATGAGCAGGTCTATTTCACCAATGCCGTGACGGAGGTGCTTGTCGCCGAGCATGCGCGCCTTGATCACTACCGGCTACAGGAGGAAAGCGAGAATGCTTTCCACATTGGGACGACCGAAGTTCTCCAGGAGGGTGCGAGCTTTTACAACTCGTGCGCAATCTCACTGGGAGCAAGGCTTGCGCGGCATAATCTCAGTCTCGCGCTCAATGGTGAGCGTTCCGAGAGCGTCGTCAATGGTCTCTACGTCGCCTCTGAGGGCCAACACGCGGACAGCCATACGTCGATCGACCATCGTCGTCCGAACTGCGCCAGTCACCAGCTCTACAAGGGGATTCTCGACGGCACCGGTCGCGCGGTATTCAGCGGCAAGATATTTGTTCGCGAGGGTGCGCTGCATACTGACGCGCGACAGCTCAATAAGAACCTCCTCCTCTCCGATCAGGCCTCGGTAGATACCAAGCCTCAGCTCGAGATCTTTGCGGATGACGTCAAGTGCGCTCACGGCGCGACGGTCGGTCAGCTGGAAGATGAGGAGCTCTTCTATCTTGCCAGCCGCGGTATCAATCTCGAACGCGCGCGTGCGCTTCTGACGTACGGATTCGCGGAAGATGTCATCAGGAAGATTCCACTCGGGTCGGTTCGCGGACAGCTGGACCGGATCGTCCTCGACAAGTTACACCAGAGTCTGGAGGCGGAGTAGAGTCATGTCAGCCGTTTCCGAGCCTTCGACCAAGCCGAGCGTCTCCTTCGGCAACGCTTTTGACGTCGCGCGTATTCGCGAGGATTTCCCGATCCTGCGTCGTCAAGTCAACGGGCGGCAGCTCGTCTATCTCGACAACGCCGCCACATCCCAGAAGCCACAAGCCGTGATCGACGCGTTGACTCGCTACTACAGCGAAGAGAACGCGAACATTCATCGAGGCGTTCACTATCTGAGCCAGCTCGCGACGCGCGAGTATGAGGATGTCCGGGTCAAGGTCAAGCGTTTTATCAACGCCGCCGAAACCCACGAAGTGATCTTTACACGCGGGACGACGGAGGGAATCAACCTCGTCGCATCGAGCTTTGGGCGGAAGTTTGTTCGCG
>JANNRD010000391.1:0-3070 GCA_031401095.1 Acidobacteriota bacterium | reverse complement strand
TCTGGTTGGCTGGGCGCACGTCCTGCAGGGTCGATACGACGAGGGTATCTCAGCGCTCGAACGCGCGCTTGAAGAGCAGGAACGCACTGGCGATCTTCGTCAGCGAGCATTGCTCGAGCGACGTCTCGGGTGGGCGCATCTTGGTCAGGGACGATTCGAGCGAGCGTTCGCAGTCATTTCTGCCGCGCGTGCGGACTTTCGTAGCGTTGGCGACCTGGTCGGCGAAGCCAAGGCGAATATGGAGATGGGCCTTGCGCGCATCGCTCAGGGACTGTATGCCGAAGGTCTGGAACATATCGGGCGGACGCTCGATGCACTGAGGATGTCAGGCGATGCGCATTGCGAGGCAGAGGCGCTCTGGGCTCTGGGCCGTGCGCACAATGAGGCGGGTCGGAGGAGTCAGGCGGAGACACTGCTGCAGCGCTCACTGGAGATGTTGCGAGTGATCGGCGATCGGGACGACGAGTTACGCGTCCTGGTCGAGCTCGCCCGGCTGCGTTTGGCGGATGGCGATCCTCGTGCCGGTGAAAAGGCTGCCGAGCAGGCAGTGGAGGTTGCTGAGCGATTACAGGCCTGCGATGGTCTTGGCCTCGCCCTTGTCGAACGAGGTCGGGCGAGACTGGCGCTCGGGCAGGTAACCGAGGCCCAGTCTGATTGTGAGCGTGCAGTTGAGCTGCTTAAGAGATCACAATCGGGTGAGCGCTGGCGCGCCGACTGGGCCCTTGCTCTGGTCCTTGAGCAGACCGAAGAGATGACCGCAGAAGGCAGCGAACGAGTAAAAGAGTTGTTGCGACGCGCGGTGGCATTCGTGGGCTGGATTCGTGAGCAGCTAGCGACCGAGGATGTCAACCGTCGCGCGGCGCTGACCCGGGCTCGATCCGGTCCGGCGCGTGATCTCTTTCGTATCCTGCAGCCCCAGGGTTCAGAGGAGGCCAACGTCGTCAGTCGCGAGTGGATGCTTGAAGATGCGGATGCTTCTCCCGTTGCAAGCACCTGAATCGAGATTCTCTTCAACGTCCCCCGATTTTGTGCGTCCAAAAGGCTTGCCAGTACTCGCTCACTGTCAACACCTTACGTATCGTTACCAAATCGTCACTGAACCGTCATGCGTCTGAGAGTTGAGACGGATAGGATGTCCACAGTGAAGATCACTTGTGGTGTTGGCCCTGCTTGAAGACTCCTCCTCATCTCTAAGCAGTACAAGTAGGGCCGGTTCTTTGACTCACCTCAGTGATCCTCCAGGGAACGCAGAATTCTCGAGCCATAGGGCTTGGGTTCCGCGCGCGGACGTTGAAGGGACGAATCAGTCGAGGGGCGTGATTGGGGCTGACTGCTTTGTCTCTTCTTCGCCGCAGCGGTCGAGAATTCGGCGGCCATTGCATTCTGCCAAAGGTAAAGACTCTCGGGGTGGCCGTCCACCCCCATTTTTTTTTGTGCAGATCGGTCCTTCTTCTATTTTCTTCGCTGTGCCATCTCTTGGTCTCGTAGTCGTCTCGTCAAAAACAAGACAATGAACCACGGAGACACAGAGACGGCGCAGAGAATCGCAGGCAAAAAGAAAAGTCAGCGCTTGAGAAGCGGGAAGATGCGCTCAAAGAGGTACTCCTTCAACTCGCGATCGAGAAGACGCGTATTCTCTATCTTGTTACCCTCACCGGAAGTTGCGTTCGTGTTGAAGGCGACGATGTAGCCGCTCCTTGACGACGGACTGAAGTAGATGTGTGAGATGAAACCGTTCTGCTCGCCGCTGTGACCGATGAAGTGTTGATCGTAGTTATCCTCTATAAAGAAGCTCAGGCCCATTGCGTCGCGGCGATTTCGCCCATCGCTCGCTGGTGGAATCTCAACCTGCGGTTGCCACATCTCTTCGAGCGAGGATCGCCTGAGCACCTGATCATATTCGGTTGCGCGGTCCCCCGCCCCCATCAGAAAGTTGAGGTACTTGACCATGTCCCCCAATGGCGCATTTAACCCGCCGTTCGAAACGGTGATCCCGGTATCCGCATCGAAACGTGCCGCCTCGAGCTTGCCGTTCTTCCGATAGTAGCTCTGACAGCGGTCGTTGAGCAGATGATAGGGCGTCGCATCGAAGTAGCTGCGGTGCATTTCGAGCGGCTTGAAGATGTTCTTGTCGATATAGACCTCGTAATCGTCGCCCGTCAGCAGCTCGATGACGCGGCCAAGAAAGATGATCCCCGGATTCGAGTAGCTATAGCGGCTTCCAGGTTTGAACAGGACCTCCGTATATGGAAGCATCGCAACAAGCTGCGACCAGGTGGTTGGCTCGTGGGGTTGCCAGGGTTGATCGCCGCCCCACGGCCATGTCGCGTTTCGAAAACCGGCGGAGTGGCTCATGAGATGCCGCAACGTAATCTCGCTCATCGCACCATATGGATTGTGCACCGTCTGAAGCTCGGGCAGGTATTTGATGATCGGGTCATCCAGTTTGAGCTTTCCGCGATCTCGCAACTGCATGATCGCGATCCCAGTCAAGGTCTTTGTGATTGAAGCCCAGTGATAGATTGTCTTCTCGGTGACTGGTTGCCGCTTCTCGAGATTTGCACTGCCCCGAAGGAGCTGCTCGACGACCTTCCCATCGTGAAGGAGGACAAAGCTGCTGCCGACTATCCCGTGGCGTTCGAGCCCATGCTCATAAATGCGCTTGAACGCTTGCAAAGCCGCAGTAGTCTTGTCTGGTTGCGCGAGGGCGGTACTGGCTGGTTGAACCGCCATCAGAGCGATGAGACATGGCTTACCCAGTCGATGGACCGTCCCTGCCCGGGTCAGCGAAGTCCTATTCTTTGCAATCGGCTCATTCTTCATTCTCACCTCACTCAAAGTCACGTTCGGATTAACGCATGATTCCTTTGCTTGGTCTGCAGGTTCGAGGATAATTCAGCGAAGGATTCTGAGAGACACTATGCATCGGATTCAGCTGATCTCCCTCATCGCCCTGACTGGTATCATCTTCGGTGTTCGCCATCTGGTGTTGCCTTCTGTGGGCGTGCTGACGTCGGAGCAGGCGACGGTCTTCATGGGAAAGCTCATGCCGAAGCTGCGGCGAGCACTG
>JANNRD010000390.1:0-2935 GCA_031401095.1 Acidobacteriota bacterium | reverse complement strand
GTCGAACGCGATCGCTTTCCCTTCGAGAGACAATATTTCGATGTCGCGCTCTGTTGCGAACTGATCGAGCATTTGAGTGAGGATACGATGCGGTCACCGTGGATGCTCAAATAGTTCGTCGCGTCCGCATCCGTATCAAAGAAGCCTCGAATGTATGAGATTGCCTCTAAACGATCAAGTTTGATCAACGATGGTTCTGCATTGCTTAGATCCAGCGCGGGGAGCACCGCTCGGGGCAGCGCGCGGCTGCGCTGGCCGGCGATGATGCGCTCCGCGAACGCAAGATAGCGAGCAGCCGAGCGTTGGATGTCACACTGCTCTCGAGCCCAGGTCTTCGCCGTTTCACCGAGTCGCTGACGAAGCGCGGGACGGTACGCGAGAGTCCGCATTCGGAGAAAGAGTTCGTTCTCTTCGGTCGGCCCCGGGGACACTTTGAGACACGTGTCATGCGGGAGTTCACCGAACTGTCCGTGGTCCGAAACAATGACGGGTTTGCCCGCACCGAGGGCCCGGATCAACGTTCCCGACGTCTCGCCAGCAGTCGGATACCGGAGATTGATCACGATATCAACCGCCTTCAAGTAGCGGAAGAACTCCTCTTCATCGGTATACCCTGTAATTCGCACGCGATCACTGAGGCCCATCTCCGCGATCAGCGGAGCGACGCTCCACTTCCAGTGGTCCTCACCCACGATGAAACACTGCGAGTTCGGCTTGAGCGCGAGCAGTCTCTTGAATGCAGCCAGCAATGTCGGAATGCGCTTCGATTGCGTGACAAAGCCAAAGGAACCGATCACCAGAGCTTCATCGTCAAACCCCAAAGAACGTCTGCAGCTGGTTACGTCCCATGCGTCGACGTCAAAAACACGAGGCGAAAGATGATGCGGAATGATCTCGACCGGCGTCTGGCCGGGACCCTCGAGCTGGCTTGCGGCGTAGCGGTTATGGACGATCAGTCCGAGACTCCGGCTAATCAGTCGACGATTGAGCGGAAGGACGAATTGCTGATACTCACTGCCAATATCACGCTCACGCATTTCGGCGAGCTGCGCGCCACGTCGTCCGTACGCATGAAAAAGCTCAGTCCAATAGGCGTCTTCATTCTTTCGCCCGAGTGTTTTCCATGCAATCAAATGATGCAGACAATGCTCGTGAAGAACGACGACTCCAGGGACAGTTAGGGCCTGATCGTAGATATACTCGTGATACGGGTTGTTCCCTTGATGATAAATGCAAAGGTCAAACGGTTTTTCGCGGCTGATCGCGTCAAAGTGCCTGGCCTCGTAGACCTCACATCCCGCCGGATTCTTAACGCTCTTTCCCAGTGTCTCCACAAAAACGGCAATCTCTGCGCCGACGGAGAGGAAGGGCAACAGTTCTGCGCTGTAGTCCGCGATGCCGGACTTGCTTGGAGGAAGCGGGCTGAAATAGGCAAGACGCATAAGGCGGAGCGTAGAAAGTGGTCTTAGTCTCGTCGAAGGCACGCCACTAGTCAGGAAGAGGCTCACGCGAAGCCGCGAAGGGAAAGGCGCCGCCCTTTGCGCCTTCGCGTGAGCCTCCTCCTTCACCCGCTAGGCGCGGTGCCGCTTTAGACGTAGAACATAAATCGCCACAGAGCCAGCCAGGAGAAGCACTGCGATCACCTGAGAAGTCGACATCCCGAACAACTCGCCACGCGGATCGTCGCGCCAGAACTCGATGACAAACCGCGCTGCTGAGTACAAAGCGGCGTAGGCGAGGATCACTTCACCCTCGAACCTCCTCTTTCTACGCAGCCAAAGGAGGAAAATGAAAATGAGGCCCGTTGCAGCAGCTTCATAGAGCTGGGTTGGGTGCAGCGAGAGTGGAGATATCAAGCCACCCAGCTTCTGCGACCAAAGCTCACGTTGAACTGGGTCTATCAGATGATTGACGATCGTCGGTACCCCGGTAATGTCGTGGCCTTGCTCAGTGAAGTGAACTCCGACCGCGGACGTAGTTGGCTTTCCCCAGCAGCAGCCAGCGCTGAAACACCCAAGGCGGCCAATCACCTGACCGATCGCAATTCCCGGAGCGAAGGCATCTGCAGTTCGCCACCACGGTAGCCGGTAGCGCCGCATGACGATCACCGAGGCGATGACCGCTGCAATAAATCCGCCGTAGAAGACACCTCCCGACCGGAAAAAATCGAGCGTCAGTATCTGACCAGGTCTCCCCCGGTAGTACTCCCATTCGGTGGCCACCATGAGCAACTTTGACCCGATGAGGGATGCGGCGAGCACCCAGAGACCCAGATCATAGACGCGATTCCGATCAAGGCCATCACGCTCCGCAAGCCTGGCCATGACATAGAGTCCTGCAATGAAAGAGAAGGCAAGCAGGAGGCCGTAGGTGTTGAGCGAAAAATTGACGTAGGGGATTTTAAGAAGTTCAGGAAACATGCAGTCTTGGTTAGCCTCTTCAGTCTGAGCCAACGCGAGTCTCTTCTGTCGTTGGATTTGAGGGTGACGTAGGCAGGATCGCAGCGCGTTCTTCGCGGAGCAACTCGAGCGCCAGCAGCGCTGCTCCGCAGCAGATCGCTGCATCCGCCAGATTGAAAGTCGGCCAGGTCAATCGCTCGGCCCAGTGAAAATCGAGAAAGTCCACCACTTCGCCGAGACGCACTCGGTCAATCAGATTCCCAACAATGCCGGAGAGCAGCAAAGCCAGCGCGGTGTTCATCCGTGTCCGCGCCGACGATGTCCGCACAAGATGGCCGACTACCATGACAGCAGCTGCCGCCGAGACCGCGGCGAGTACCCAGCGAATATCTGTCTCGGAATCCGCCAGCAGGCTGAAGGCGACACCGCGATTGACAGCATAGGTCAGTCGGAAGTAACCCGGTATGACCTCGATCGAACCAAGCGGTTTCAACGACAGAGTCGCCCACGCCTTGGTGAACTGGTCGGCTCCCAGC
>JANNRD010000389.1:0-15250 GCA_031401095.1 Acidobacteriota bacterium | reverse complement strand
GGACACATGTCATTGGCGAATTCGCTCGCGCTCAAGCTTGCCGGTATCACCCGCGAGACTCCTGACCCTGATGGGGGAAAGATTGTCCGCAATGAAAAGGGCGAGCCGACAGGTGTCCTGAAGGACTCGGCAATGACTACGGTGGATCGCATCATCCCACCCCCGAGTGAGGAAGAGATCCTTGAAGCGCTGGCTGCTGCAATGCGCTATGCGGCGGAGAATGGAGTGACCAGTATCCAGGACATGTCCGGGGCTCCCGAGATTCTGAAGGCATACCAGAAGCTCCTCGCAAGCGATCGATTGAGTGTCCGGGTCTATGCCTACCAGCCGCTCTCGTCGTGGCAATCGCTGGCTCGCGTTGGAATACGGGCGGGCTTTGGCAGCGATCGACTGAAGATCGGCGCACTGAAGGGATTTGCTGACGGCTCGCTCGGTTCGACAACGGCGCTTTTCTTCGAGCCCTACCTTGATGAACCAAAGACTTCGGGTCTGCCAAGCTCTGAGATGATCCCAGAAACAAAGATGCGAGCCAACATCCTTGGAGCGGATCGTGCGGAACTGCAGGTCGCGGTTCACGCGATTGGCGACCGTGCCAACAAGGCGATTCTCGATTTCTTCGCGGAAGTGGAACGGGAGAACGGGCCTCGTGATCGCCGCTTCAGGATTGAGCATGCACAACACCTGCGCCCGGAGGAGATCACGCAGTTTGGCAAACAGCGCATCATCGCATCGATGCAGCCCTATCACGCGATCGACGACGGCCGGTGGGCTGAGAATCGAATCGGTCCTCAACGAGCCAAAGGAACATATGCCTTTCGGTCGCTTCTCGATGCCGGCGCGATTCTGGCTTTTGGATCGGACTGGTTCGTTGCGCCAATGGAGCCCCTCATGGGCATTTACGCTGCGGTCACACGCCGTACGCTCGACGGCAAGAAGCCGAACGGGTGGATTCCCGAACAGAGAATCACAGTTGCTGAGGCCATTCGCGCCTATACGATGGGATCGGCCTACGCGAGTTTCGACGAGCTGAAGAAAGGGTCGATCGAGGTCGGAAAGTTCGCCGATATGGCGGTCCTCTCGGACGATATCCTGCGCATCGAGCCATCTCTCATCGAAAAAGCCAAGGTCACAATGACGGTCTTTGATGGCCGGGTCATCTACGAACGGAAGGTCAAGTGAAACGGGACGAGCTGGGGCTCGCTGGTCCAGGAACAGGATGACGATAAGCTACTCGAGAATGAAGACCCCGCCTCCATCGGTTCCGGCGAAGATCTTTGATCCGTTTCCGGCAAGAGTCAACACGAATGGGAAGACCAGTCCCTGATTGACGGCTGACCAGCTGTTCCCGCTATCCGCAGATGTAAAGACTCCTCCGCCGTTGGATCCTGCGTAGATCCTGTTACCGCTCACGGTCAAGGCATAGATATCACTGCTGGAGATTCCATTGTTGACGGAAGACCAACTCGCACCGTTGTCCGTTGACCGATAGACGCCCCCGTCGAGCGTTCCCGCAAAGACGGCCGTACCTACGACGGCGAAGGAACCCACTCGAGTACTACCCAAGCCGTTATTGGCCGGTATCCAGCTGGCGCCATTGTTCGATGTCCGGTAGATGCCACTGCCGTCGGTGCCGGCGTAGACGAATCCTGCGTTGGCAAAGAGTGCGTAGACCGCCGAACCACCGAGTCCGTTGCTAGCTGGGGACCAGTTCGAGCCGTTGTTTGTAGAAATGAACACGCTTCCCACTCCCGTTCCCGCGAAGAGAGTTGTTCCGCTGAAGGCCAGCGATTGAATATCGCCATTCCCGAGACCGGCATTTGCGGTGCTCCACGAGGCGCCACCGTTCGATGATCGGAAGATCCCGCTGCCAATGGTACCGGCGAAGAGATTGCCCACACTCGCGGCCAGCGACGAGATCACGAGATTCGTCAGGCCATTGTTGATCCCTGCCCAACTGGTTCCGTTATTGCTGCTGGCATGGACGCCACCGCCGATCGTCGCCGCGAACAGGCTGTTGCCGCTTGCAAGCAGATAGCTCACACGCGCGCGCGGGATTCCGTTGTTTGCGGGAGCCCAGTTGTTACCATTGTCGAACGTCCGAAAGACTCCGCCCTCCTGCGTCCCGGCAAACACGGCCTGGCCCGTTGCAATCAATGATCGAACGATCGGATTTGTCAGTCCATTGTTGGCGGCGACCCATCCTGGAACCTGGCCGCCTGAGTCATACCTGAAGACACCACCAAGTGTGGTGCCTGCGAAGATCCGGTTAGCACCGTCACTTGCAACGGCGTTAACCGTCAGGTTTCCAAGTCCGATATTGAGTGATGTCCAGCTTCCACTACCCGGCAATCGTAGATAGACGCCTGATCCCTGAGTTCCAGCGATGATCCCAGTTCCATTTTGGGTGCTAAGAAGCGCAAACGAAACGACTCTTGATGCGGGTAACCCGGCGCTGAAAGCCGACCACACCTGGCCCGAGACCGACGTGAACACCCCAGCTGCCGTTGCTGCGTACAGAAGTTCACCGATGCTTGTCAGCGCGCTGATGCTGAGATTTCCGAGACTTACATTTGCCGCGCTCCAGAGGCCGTTGACATTGCTCAGTCTGAAGACGCCCCCTCCATCCGTGCCGGCAAAAACGACCCCTGCCGCATTTGTCAGCCCCTTGACGCTGCCGTTTGTCAGTCCTCCATTGAGGGCGGTCCAGCTTTGCCCGCCGTTGGTCGAGCGGAAGACCCCTCCTTCGGTTCCGACAAGGATGTTCGAAGCCCCAAATGCCTGCAGCGTCGTAAACGACGTGATGAATCCATCACCAAGGCCACTGTTTGCACCGAGCCACGAAGCTCCGTTGTCGGTGCTTCTGTATATGCCATTGCCATCCGTACCGGCGAGGATGATGTTGCCGGAGTTGTAGAAGGCGGTGATCGTCCCTCCGTCCGGACCGGCCGTGGGTCGCCAGGTGCCGAGGCTGAGCACCGTCACGGCAACGGATTTGGAATCACTCAATGGAACCGGCGCGTTGTCCTTTACTGTGAAGTTGACAGAGTAGGCGCCCGCTAGCGCGGGTGTCCAGGTGAACGTTCCGGTGTTTGGTCCCGTCTGGTTAAACTGGGCGCCTGCGGGAAGATTCGTCGCTGTCAATGTGAGTACCTGTCCTGTATCCACGTCCGTTGCGCTGACGCCAAACGAGAGCGGCTTGTTGACATCGGTTGACTGCGCTCCGGGCACGACAATGATCGGCGCATCGTTGACCGGCGTCACAGCAATCGAGACCGTTGCCGCGCTACTCTCGACGAACCCATTGTCGACGGCAAATGTGAAACTATCCGGGCCATTGTAGTTCTGCGCCGGCGTGTAGGTGACGCCCGGTCCAAAGGTGCTCAGTACGCCGTGCGTCGGCGCAGTCTTGAGCTTGAAAGTGAGTGGTCGATTGCCGGCGTCGCTTCCACCCAGCGCAATTGGCACCGCCACATCCTCGTTGGTTCCGACTGACTGCGGGTTGGCAAGCGGCAAAGGCCTGACCAGCAGACTCATCTCATGCCGCTTCAACCCGCCGGCGCCATCGGTCGCCGTGATGGCGACGGTGTAGTTGCCCTCCTGGCCAACGTGGGGCTGGAGTCGAAGCAGGTGGAGACCTTCCGATGTGCTCTTTGTCAACTGTGCGAAAGCTGGGCCGGTGACGGATGCGTCCGTTATCTGCCCGGCATCGAGATCGATCACCGTGACGGGCACTACCAGGGTTTGCTCAACGTACATCTCGGTCGATGTTCTGGCATAGATCAAGGGTGGCCGATTGCTGGTTGCGGAGGGAAGCACGAGGTCGCCGACATTCGCCAGTCTGTTGACACCGGTTGGCGGGGTCGTCTTAAAGGCTCTGTCAACACGACCGATCGGGCGCAGAAAGCTGGCGCTGACCAGAATCTGATCGCCTTCCTTGCTCGGCACGCGACGCAGAACAAAGCCGCCATTCCCGTCACTCTGCGCCTCCTGACCTCGAGCACGAACGATTGCTCCGCGGCGCGGCGTGGTTCCATCGCTATCGACCACCCTTCCGATGATCGTTGTCAGCGGCCTCGCGAGGGCGACAAAGTAATCGCTCGTCTCCATGACGGCGTTTGGTTCCGTCTCGATAGAGCTGCCGTTTGGTGTCACCACAGCCAGTTTTCCCGTGTCGATAAAGCTCCCAACCGTCGGACTGTCGAGGGCAATGTCATACTTGTAGAGTTTGAGCTGCGCGTTGCCTGGAAAGCCATCCAGGTTTGGAAACGTCAGCCGCGCGCCCGGCTGGAGTTTTACTCCGAAAGGAGATATCTGTGCAACCGAAGAACTGAAGATTGATGGTGGCAGCGGTGCTGGCGTCAGACTGTCCTTAAGGACATCGAGAGTGAGCGTGCCCGTCGACTCGCCCCCTGGAAAAATGGCCGTCAAACCATCAGGAAGGGTCAGCGTCACCCCCCCAACGGAAATCGACGATTCAGGGGCCTCACCTGCTTTCGAACTTCCCTTCTTCGAGAAGGTCAGCCCCGGACCTCCAACTGTGATCGCGGCACCGCTCGCTTGTTGAAGCGAGATGGCCCCTTGATAGGGATTGTCGCGTTGACCTTCGACAGCGATCTTAAGGGGAGTGGGATTAAAGCTCCCAAGCACCGACGGCACCTCGATCGTGAAGAGTACGGTGTTGATCGGAGTGTCAGGAAGCACAAACCACCCTTCGGGCTTTGAGAGGACCGAACTGGCGTTGGCGACGAGCGTCACCTTCGCGCCCTGAAGAGGCTGTCCTGAAGTGTCAAGAACAAGGCCGCTGATCGAGGTTCGCACTGACCTCGAGCCAGGACTTGTCCACTGTCCACCGACATTGGCAACCGTCAGCGGTCCAGTGCGAGATCCAAACTGAACCCTCGCCTGAAGCTGCGTCGGTGATGCGGCCTCGACGCCGGCCTCGACGCCGCCAATTCGAACCACGTTATCAGCCGGATTTACGGAAAAGGATGTCCCATTGAGGGTTATCAGGTCCTGCGCGAGCAGGCTCGCAGGTCCAATGACACTGGTCACGGTCGGCGGTTGAGAACCTGGAGGAGTTGCGATGTCGATCTCGACCGGTTTCGAGGTCCCGAAGCCATTTGAAGAAACATTAAGGCTGAGCTGTCCACGCCCGAGAAGTGAACGCGCAATGACCACATTGATCTGATCAAGACCCTCGAATCCAGGTGCCGGACCAGCGTAGCTTGTGGGCAGGTCGAGCCCGCCGATAAGAACGCTGACATTCTCCGCCGATCCGTTCGCCGCATTCCCGTCCGAGCTGGGTATCCCTCTGAGGCCTGTCAGGTAGAGCACCAGGAAGACCTGTTCTCCGGCAGGTCCAAGGTCAATCGGACGAGGCACGAAATTGGGGTACGTGCCCTGGAAGACAGGCTCCTGGAACCGTGATGCATCTGGCCGAATGTGTAGTACGTCTCCCGCCGGGACGCCTGCGGCATTCGTGTTGGCGGTGAAGATTCCCGGCGCGGCAGCGGCAATCTGGACGACCCCGGATGACACGACCGCATTCGCGGCAATGACCGTCACGGTCGCTTCGCCCGGAGCGGTCGCCGCAGGAATGATGCAGTTGACTTGAAAAGCTGAAACAAAGAACAAGCCAGACTGCCGCGTTACCCCAAGACTGTCTCGAACCAGGACGGTGGTTCCGGCCAGACTCAAGGGAATCGGGATCGTCGCGGCGATCTCGGTCGACGTCGCGAGACCGCTGCCGAAGATCGCCACGATCGAATCGGGCGCGACCGCAGCGTCCGCTTCAAAGCTCGCTGCCGAGACTGTCGTTGCCGTGTTCGCGGTGATCTCAGAAGCACTGGCGTCGCGTCGCAGGACAGACGCACCTCCCATCATGACAACCGAGAGGACAAGCACGACTGTCAACCCCACCACGAGCGGCCGCGGCCGTGCTGTCAGGTTTGCTTCAACAAGGTGCGCGAACATAGCTCCTCCATGACAGCTTCCGTTTGCCCCGGGGACGAGGATCCAAGGTCGGCGGCCCACCAAAGCCCCCATTCTTGAAACGCTCTCATATAGATGCACGAACCAGGCGGGCCGGTTGTGTCTATTTGATTGCCGTACCCGTGCGGCGCCAGTTGGTCTGGGTGAAGAACCGTAGAATTCGATTCTCCGGGCCGTGGTAGTCGGGATCTAAAGGATTGAAAGACCAATAGACATAAAGCGCTCGCCCAATAATATTGCTGCGGGGAACAAACCCCCAATAGCGGCTGTCGAGGCTGTTGTCCCGGTTGTCACCAAGCGCGAAATACGCGTCGGCAGGAACCACAACGGGCTCTCTGACGCCGTAGGAAGGTCCGGATCCGGAGTCCGCATCATCAATGTCGTGGGCGTGATCATCGTAGTAGACACGGTAGGTCGCCCCCGCGGGTGGGGGCGCGACATTCACTTCCGGATGACTCGAGTACTCAGTTCCCCGGAGACTTACTGTGACCCTTTGTTCAGGAAGTTCAACGTCATTGACCAGGACGCGCGTGCCCCGGAAGACGACTTTGTCTCCGGGAAGGCCGACGACGCGTTTGACATAGTTGACCTTCGGATCTTCAGGGAACTTGAAAACGATGATGTCTCCGCGGCGGATATCCCGGGCCGGCAGGAGCCATTTCAGCGCTGGCGTCGGCTCGCCGAAGAGGAACTTGTTGACGAAGAGATGGTCGCCGATATTGATGTTGTTCTGCATCGAGCCCGTCGGAACCTGTACCGCCTGCGCGATGAATGTCATGAGAAAGAGGGCAATGACAACGGTGATCAGGGCTTGTTCGAAATAATCGCGAACAACTGACTTTGGTCGGGGCCCATCAGCGCGAGGCAGGGTTTCAATTGGTTCAGTGGTCGGCGTCTCTTCGACGGTAAGAATCTCCGGCTGTTCGATCATTTCTTCATGTCTGGTCAAGTCTGATCAAGTCTGGGCAGTTTCTAGTAATTGAGCCAGTCTTTCGAGGGCTTCTCGGGCGGCTGCCTGGTGAGCAGCCTTGATCGTTGTTCCGGTACCGACTGCAAGGTGAACATCGCCGACGCTGACCTCGGCCTGGAATACTCGGCGGTGATCCGGTCCGAGGCTGCCCACGATCGAGTATTGTGGCGTTTGGAAACCGCGCGCCTGGACCCGCTCCTGGAGCGCCGTCTTGTAATCAGCTGCCGTGAGATCCAGAGGATCGAGGTCGGCAAGGGTCTGCGCAAACTCGCGGCGGACGAATGCTGAGGCCGATTCGATACCACCATCGAGGTAGATTGCGGCGAGAAGCGCCTCGAAGGCGTCGACCTGGAGAGCCGCTTTATCACGACCGCCGGTCATTTCTTCACCACGATTGAGGAGCAGAAATCGCCCCAGATCAAGTCGAGCTGCCTGCTTTTGCAAGGTGATCGAGTTGACCGCTGCAGCCCGCAGTTTCGAAAGCGCTCCTTCGGTCTGCATCGGATGCAGTTCGAGGAGCCACGAACTGATAAGAAACTCGAGAACCGCATCGCCTAGAAACTCCAACGCTTCGTTGTGCGCGGGGCGTGGGTCGGGTTGCTCGTTGGCAAACGAGCGGTGTGTCAGCGATCGCCGCAGCAGAGCCGGAGTGCGGAATTGATAGCCGATGGTCTCCTGCAACTCGACGAGCTTGTCGTCGAAATTCACAGGAGTGCCCTCTACTTGTTGAACAATGTCATTCAAGGCCCGAATCTGCTCCTTAAGAGGACAAAAGTATCGTCTCCACAATGCGAACGTGAGCCCGAAGACGAGGCCCTACTCCTCAGCGAAGAAAGCCAGCGCTCATCCCAGAGTGCTGGCTTTCCAGACGACACGCCCCGTCAGCGGCAACGCGGGCTAGCGCTTCTTCTTCTTCTTCGTTGTTGTAGTCTTGCTCGTCTTCGCCTTACTGGTCGACGCAGCTGTCTTTGACGCACCAGAGCCCGCGGTCGGTGCAGCCGTCAGCGTCGGTTTGGTGCTGGTCGTAGTCGGAGGAGCGTTGGCGCTCAGGTCTGTTGCTGCCGCAGCCGGAGTGCGTGCCGGAGCAGCGAGGGTCGGATCGGCTGAAAAATGCTTGATCAGATCGGCCTGCCCGTTTGCGAGATTGCTGTAACGATATTTCCACAACGAATCGAGCTGCTCTTTTGCCGCCGTGCTCAGATCCTTCGCCGCCTCGTTTCCGACCGCGGCCGCAGCAACTCGGGCGTAGTCATCGATCATCTTGTCGATCACGGGATTGATTTGCTCAAGCAGCGCCTTGCCCTGGTCGCCACTTTTCTGTTCGTCAGAAAGTACGCGATAGTCATTGCTCAGCTTGGCGTATTGTTTCTGGTAGGCACTGGCGCGAAGCCAGTAGTTGTTCGGGTCCTTCCATCCAAGGCCATCCTTGTTCCTGACTTCCGTCGACTTGGTAAGGAAGGAGACTGCCGTCGCCAGGTTCGGGGTCGCTTGCTCGAGTTCGTAATACCCCAGATACTGGTTTGACTGCGCGAGGACGTTCTCGCGCAGCGGCACATACTGATCAGCAGGGTAATCGGCCGGCGGGTTTGGGCTCGCCATCAACGCAAGAGCCTTCTCCGAGAGCATCTTCGCCCGATTGAGGTCCTTGAACGATAGGGCGAGTACGGCGCGACTTGCTGCGAGAGCAATGTGCGAACTGACATACGGTTGATCCGGCTGCAACCTCAGATACTCCTCGCCTACCGTGAGAAGTCGCTCGAGTTTCGCGGCCACCGGAGTCGGATCTGCATAAAACGCAGTCAACGCTGTCTGAAAGTCGGCGCCAATCTTGTTGATGATCGTACCCCTCGCGTACTTCACGACCTCGCTGTCCGGGTACTTCTCGACAAAGACCTTGGCTAATTCATAGCCTTTGGCAACATCCTTCTCAAGATAAACTGCATTGTAGTATTTCTCGTAGGCCTTCTGTTCTTCGTCGCTCTTGAATTTCGGTTGCCCGTAGGCGACTGCAGAGGCGAGAGCGCCGACAAACAGCGCGAAGACCACCGCTAAGCAAAACCTCTTCATACCAGTTTGCCCCTCCAGATACTCTCTAGAATAAAATTCCCTCAACGGCAAGTTGCGACAACGCAACCGCACACTCTGACAATCCCTCGGGATCTACCGACGTTAGACGCTTAAGGCTGGGTCGGGGATGCCTTCTTATGCGAAGCGCTCTCCTGGAGCCCAATCATGGATTACCATCAACATCGAATAGCGAGACATGGTAGTGGAGTTGATGGTGAAAACTACCTCGGCGGCCCTTCCAGGAACTTGTCAGATGAACCGCTATTGTGCATGATTCAGAGGCTTTGTCAAGAAACGGGAAACCCGCAAAATACATCGTCCGGGAGAGACGGAACCTCGCCCGGGTCTAGAGACGCCGCGCACAGACAAATTGTTTCCGCGCTCTCCGATTGACAAAAACTATGACTCGTCTTGTTGCACATTTTGAAGGGCGCAAGGACGCGATCCTCGGGCTCATTCGCGCGCTCGTCGAACGCGAAACGCCCTCGCGCCAACAGCCGCCACTGGACGAGATCGCAGTTTTCGTTGCGCGCGAACTCGAAGCCGTTGGCGGCGAAACGCAGCTCACCTTGCACCCGGGCGTCGGGACAAATCTCCGGGCGCGGTTCTTTGCCGGACAGTTCCCGAAAGAGACAAGACAGTTGCTCATTATCGGACATCTCGACACCGTCTGGCCCTTTGGCACGCTGTCGCGGCTTCCATTTCGAGTGACTGAGGAAGGGAAGGCGCACGGCCCCGGCATCTTCGATATGAAATCAGGGATCGCCATGCTGGTCGAAGCACTGCGCGCGATTGTCGATCTGGGTCTCACCACTGAACGACCCGTGACGGTCCTCCTGACATGCGACGAAGAGACCGGGAGCCGGACCTCCCGCGCGATGATCGAGGATGAGGCGCGCCGCTCTGTTGCAGCCCTCGTCCTCGAACCTCCTGTGCCTGGAGGAATAGTCAAAATCGGTCGCAAGGGTGTCGGGGTTTATCGGGTTCGCGCGGTTGGTCGCGCCGCCCACGCCGGCCTCGACCCCGAGAAAGGAGTCAATGCGGTCATCGAATTGGCCCATCAATCTTTGCGGCTGACGCAGCTCAACGATTTCGAACGTGGGACGACCGTCAGCGTCTGTGTCGTCAGCGGCGGAACGACCTCGAATGTCATACCCGCCGAAGCGAACGCGGACGTCGACGTCCGCTTTTGGGAGACGGCAGAGGGTGAGCGGATCGATCGAGCGATCCGGTCTTTGACACCGGTTCTTCCCGAGGCTCAGGTCGAGATCAGCGGTGGAATCAATCGACCCCCGATGCCAAGGTCGGCTGGCAACGTCAGGCTCTTTGAGCGAGCCGCCCAGCTTGCCGCCGAGCTCGGCTTTGACCTGAAGGATGGAGTTGTCGGTGGCGGGTCTGATGGGAACTTCACGGCAGCCCTTGGTGTGCCGACTCTCGACGGCCTTGGCGTTGACGGGTCCGGGGCTCACGCCGAGCACGAGCATATCATTGTTGCCGATCTACCTCGCCGCACGGCCTTGTTGACGAAGTTGATCGAGTCGACCTAGCTCCCCGTGAACGAGGAACTCGCATTGCACGCGAGTTACACTGACAGATGCGAGACGGCGAAGCGTGAGCTTCCTCCCTTTGTTCTTTTCGTGATCCTATGGAACGCATTTACCGGGACCCGGTTCACAACATCATTGCCCTCGAAGACGATCGTCCTGACGACGCACTCCTTGCCCAGCTGATTGATTCCCGCGAATTCCAGCGCCTCCGTCACATCAAACAGCTTGGGCTGGCGCTTTACACCTACCAGGGTGCTGAGCATTCACGGTTCACGCATTCTCTTGGCGTCATGCATCTCATGACGCGGGTCCTCGACCTGCTGGGCAAGCGCTATTCAATCAGCAGCGAAGCGCGAACTGTCGCACGTGCCTCGGCTCTGCTTCACGATATTGGCCACGGACCGTTCTCACACGTTATCGAGAGCGTTCTTGGTGAGAACCATGAGCGATGGACAACGAGAATTGTCGGAGATGAGAACACGGAGGTTCACCAGCGGCTCGTCGCGCACGATCCGACGATGCCAGCCAAAGTCATTGCGGCCATCGAACACCGCTATCAGCCCGCCTTCGTCGGTCAACTGGTCTCCTCGCAGCTCGACGTCGATCGTTTTGACTACCTTCTCCGGGACAGCCTCATGACCGGCGCGAAGTACGGTATCTATGACCTCGAGTGGATTCTCCACGCGCTCGAAATCGACGAGGCTGGTGATCGCATCTATGTCGCGGCGAAGGGGCTCTATGCCGTCGAAGAATACCTCCAGGCGAGGTACTACATGTTCCGGCAGGTCTATTTTCACCGCTCGCTGCGTTCGGCCGAGGCAATCCTGCGAAGCCTGCTGCGGAGGGCTATTGAGGTCATGCGCGAGAACCGCCTGCGGTTTGTCGTCGGGGATTCAGTCATGGAGCACGTCCTCGCGGGCTCGGTTCTGACGACCAGTGAATATTTACGTTTTGACGATCACGACGTCATGTTCCACATCAAACAGTGGACTGCGGAGGACGACCCGATCCTCAGGGACCTGGCGCAACGTTTTGTCGATCGGCGGCTCTTCAAGGCGATGGATCTCGAAATGCCTGAGACAGAACGTGCTGAGTTTGTCAGGGAGGCCCGCATCCGGACCGCGACTCTTGGATTCGATCCGGTCTACTACGTCATCGAGGACCGTGCGGCTGACATTCCCTATTACAGTTATTATCGACCCGAAGGCAAGTCGCGACTCTATATCGAGCGGAGCACGAGCTCACACGAAATTTGCGATATCGCTGAAGTGTCGTCGGTGATTCGCGGGATGCAGGGCTATGAGATACATCGCCTTTGCTTTCCGGTCGAGGCAGCTCAGGCAATTGAACAGATCAAATGAAGATCGGGGCAGCAGTCTTCTTCGTCTCGCTTGTTTCCGTAGTCACCCTGGCGCAAAGCGCTCCCCGGGTCGCCGTTGTCGATTTCGTTGGGGACGAACGAGACGAACTGCGGGTCGTGCTCGAGGTCGCCGCGAGTCGGTCTGAATTGGTTGACGCGGCACAGATGAGGGCTGCCATCCGTGGCGCTGGTTATCTCGGAAGTCTTAATCTCAGCCGCGATGAGGCCACCGACCTGGGAAGAAGCTTGGGATGCGATTTGTATTTTCTTGGTCAAATGCGGAATCTCAAACGCCTCGGCATCGCGGATGAGGCCTACTTTGAAGCCTCAGCAGCGATTTTCCTCGTCGAGACGCGAAATGGCCGCCTGGTTCTCTTCGATCTTGCGACCGCGAGATCGACGTCACAGACGGAGGCGTCTGCTGCGCTGATGGCGGTCGTCAGGTCCAGGTCGGAAAGGTATGTGGAAGCGATCACCCTCACTGCTCATCTTCGGCTCGATGAGGTCATTGAACCTGTCCCCGTCTCGGTCGAAATGATCGAGATCCTCGACGGGGAGATTGCCGCGACTAATATTTCGCAGCCAGTCTTCTTCCAACGAATGAAGCCGGCTTACACAACTGAGGCGGCCCTTGCGGGGGTCGTCGCGACGGTTGACGTGAAGGCTGTCTTTGGAGCCGATGGGAAGGTTTCAGAGGTCGATTTGGTGCGATGGGCGGGCTTTGGCCTCGATGAGTCCGCGATTGCCACGGTGCGTGCTTTGCGCTTCAAGCCCGCGGAGCGAGACGGCCGCGCAGTAGCCGTCCGCGCTCTTGTCAGGTATAACTTCGTCCGGCCTCCGTCGGCTGCTGAACGAGAGGCTGAAGCAGATCGTCTGCGGCGGAGTCTGCGAAAGATTGGGAAGCTGTGATCGTTTGCGACAATGAATAAGACCGCGACATTGACCACCAGGCTGTTTCTGCTTTGCCTGGCAATTGGATTGCTCGTCGGGCTCTTTCCCGCCTCGCACGCCGGGCAGGCCGTCCCGCCAACCCTCAAGCTTCGTGTCCAGGTCCTTGAACAGGTGTGGACCTCGATCAATGAATGCTACTACGACCGCGCCTTCGACGGTGTTGATTGGACAGCACAGTTGCGAGCCATGCGGCCGCTGGTTGAAGAGGCGGGAGATCGACAGGCTCTCTATCGTTTGTTGCGCAAGATGGTCGGAACGCTTGGTGATGCACACACTCGCGTCTTCTCTCCAGACGAAGCGTTTGACCGCAACCGGCCATCTGGAATCACGACTGGTGTAGTCGTTCGCCCGGTCGAAGGGGCAGCTGTCATTACCTGGGTGGAGCCCGGCTCCGAGGCGGCCAGACAAGGCTTGCGCCCTGGCTTGCAGATCAAGCGAATAGACGGATTACCGATCGGGAAGGCGCTCGAGGTGGCGCGCGAAGATGTCGGGCCGAGCTCGTCTCCGCTGGCCCGCGAGGTGCTGAGCTTCGAGCGCATCTTCTACGGCCCACGTGATACCTCACTCGAGGTTGAGGTAGGCAACCAGGGCTCGGAGGCGATAACGGCGATCCTCATGCGGCGTTTCGTCGAATTCCATCGCCGCGTCACGACGCGGTGGCTACCGCACGACATCGGCTATATCGAACTCACCGGTTTCGCACCCGAGGTCGAGCGTGAGTTTGACGCGGCGATCGCGTCGAATCGGAATTCACGGGGGTTGATTCTCGATCTCCGCAACAATGGTGGAGGCTTTGTCAGTACCGTTACGAAAGTCGCGAGCCATTTCTTTTCAGGTGAGACCGAGCTGGGTGTCTTTACGACGCGTCAGGGCAAGGCGACGGCCCGTCGCACCGAACGGCTGCGCAACGTCTACCGTGGACCGGTGGTCATTTTGGTTAGCGCCAGGACCGCGAGTGGTGCGGAGATGCTGGCTGCCGCCATGCAAGAGCGTCAACGGGCGACGGTCGTCGGGACGAGTGCCTCAACGTGTGGCTGTCTGGTTGGCGTCAGTCGCTCGATCAGTTTGGCCGATGGGGGCAAGCTCAATGTCAGCGACACTGACTTCCGGACTCCGCGCGGGCGACGTGTTGAAGGCGTCGGTGTGCCCCCCAACGAGCGCATCGAGCTGCGGATCGTGGATCTGACTGAGGGGCGTGACCGCGCTCTTGAGTGGTCGGTGGAATTTCTCGGACGTCTCGAGGTGCCGGCGGACGCGGACTTGTCAATTCAACGCAGCAACAGATAGACTCTCGCTTGTTATGAAGCACCTCTTGCTCTCTCTTTTTCTTCTGGTCCTCCTCGCTGCGACAGCAACTCGTGTCAATGCACAATGGGAAATCGTCCTCGAGGACAAGACGCGCAGCGATCTCAATGCTGTCTTCTTTGTCGACAAGGAATCCGGTTGGGTAGTTGGTGATGGAGGGATCATTCAGACCACGCGCTCGAGTGGAGCGGCCTGGTTTCCACAGAACTCGGGAGTCAAGCTCAGCCTGAACGATGTCTATTTTCGAGATCACAACGAAGGTTGGCTGATTGCTGCGGGCGGGCGCATTCTGCAGTCGGCTGATGGTGGGGATTCGTGGCGCGAACTCTATCGGGTTCCGCCGGCAGCGGGAGCCAATCAGCAGGAAGAGCCCGAGCTCTACAGTCTTGCGTTTCCGACTCGCAAGCTCGGCTGGGTGGTTGGAACTGAGGGCCGAATCCTGCACACGGGCGATGGCGGACTTAGCTGGACCGAGCAGCAGAGTGGCACACGCGAAGAGTTGGTTCACGTTCGCTTTGTCGGTGACAAGCGTGGCTGGATCGTTGGCGGGGGCGGCACCATTCTCTTTACCGACGATGGCGGTAGGACCTGGGAGAAACAGCAAAGCGGGTCCACCGGTCACCTCTACCACATCGAAGTCCGTGGTAAGGAAAAGGCGTGGGCAGTCGGTGATGACGGAGTGATTCTGCGAACAACCGATGCGGGCGTCAGCTGGCAGTCGATTCCATCCAGCGCAAAGCAGACGCTTCTCAACGTCGCATTCGCTGATGACAAGCTTGGCTGGGTCATTGGTTGGAAAGGGACAATTCTGCGGACTGGCGACGGCGGCGCGACCTGGGTTGAACAGGTGAGTGGAACCAAAGTTAACCTCTATGGACTCGCGGTCCGCAAAGATGGGTTCTTCAATCGGCAGACCCAGGCCTGGGTCGTCGGCGCAGATGGCATGGTGCTGCGCTATCGGACGCGATGAGTCTTGCGGTCCGGGTGGGCGCGGGCGCGTCGCGTAACCTGGCATGCTCTGCCACGGGGCTATTCATATCGCAAGGCCTCGACCGGGAG